>JAZUHG010000013.1:0-2400 GCA_045641605.1 Phoenicibacter sp.
TCTGCCAACACATTCAACCAAACGAACTCCGCCATTCGGGAAGTATTTCTTTATAAAGCAATCATTATAGCTTCCGTTACTTTCATCAAGAAGATGAGTTCCGGCTATATGAGTTTCTCCACGCTTTACGGCCATGAGGCCACCCATAGAACCTACATGACTTGAGCTAAGATAAAGATTTGGATTTGATAAATGAAGCATATCAGCGAGTTCATCAAGCAGAGGATCATGAGACCCGATTGCAACAAGGGTATTTTTTAAATCCTCGAGCGGTTTTAAAAGCTCTACGTCTACAGTTTCGCCAGCCTCAAAGCCTTCTGTCTTTTCAGGAACTCTAACAATGCCATCAGCTTTCATGAATGAAGACACAACTCCGGCGCCACGATTAAGCGGAGAAGCAACAAGTTTACCCCCAACATCGCCTAATTTTACTCTTACGAATTCTTCATATTTTAAACCAGATACAATTGGCTTTGAAAGCACCGCCTTAGCGTACTGTTTTTGCGTGCTTGCAATTCCAAACCAAAGATCAATTAAAGGTTTTAGTAATTCTTCAATAACAATTATTCCAGAAACCGGATAGCCAGGAACCCCAAGTATAGGCTTGTTATCTTTTAGGCCAAGAACTGCAGGTTTGCCAGGTTTAATTGCAATGCCGTGATATAAGACTTCTCCGATTTCAGATATAACCGTTGATGAGTAATCGTCTCTGCCTGCTGAGGATCCAGCATTTAAGATTACAATGTCACAAATGTCAAGAGCCTTTGTAATCGCTGCTTTTATTTTTTCCGGTTTATCTTTAACAATTGGAAATACTTTTGTATCAGCATTCCATTCACTTAGCATTCCTGAGAAAATTGAAGAGTTGAATTCGATAATATCACCAGGCTTTGGATTAGCACTTGGTTTTACTATTTCATCACCTGTTGGGATTATGCCAACAAGAGGTTTTTTGATAACGTCGAGAGTTAGAACTCCTCCCGCAAGAAGCGCACCAATAGTTGATGCTGTGATTCGTGTATTAGATGGCACAATCATTTCGCCTTGGCAAATATCTTCACCAATTTGTCTAATGTGTTGCCATGGAGAAGCTGGAGCATATAGATATACTTTGTTTCCTTTTTTGATAACATCTTCAATCATGACAACAGCGTCGCATGATTCTGGAATTGGGTCTCCGGTATCAACAACAATGTAATCATCCTCGCTTAAAATTGCAGGGGTGGTTTCTGTCGCACCAAAGCTCTTACTAGCAACTATCGCTATTCCATCCATTGCACTTGCCGGATAGTGTGGAGCGTTTATTGCTGCATATACTGCTTTTGCAGTGATTCTTCCGATAGATTCCGAAGTCTTAATTGTTTCAGAACTACCATTAAAGCCATTGCTAATTAACTTTCTTAAATAATCGATCTTTGCTTTTTCAAGAGAAACGTTGGTTAGATACTTAAATGCCATAGACGTACACCTCAATTTCGTCGCCAGATTTTATTCCTTCACATTCACTATCTATTTCATAAAATCCATCACTTTGTGCCAGCGTTGTGATTAACCCTGATTTACTGTGAATTGGATTTGCTATCAATTTTTCGTTTTCTCTTGTAAGCTTTACCCCACCATATTGCGCGCGGCCATGATTTGAAGCAAGGCTTTCAGATAAAACAGCTTTTACATGAAAAGCACTTTGCTCTTTACCGGTGATTCTTGCAATAGCATGATTAACAAATAGCTTGGCAACAAAGTAGCTTGCAACCGGATGACCAGGCAGGCCAAATATTGCTTTTCCGTTTGCGTTTCCAAGAATTGTTGGTTTGCCAGGCTTCATTGCAATCCCGTGAAATAGCAGTTCTCCCTTTGATGCAATTACATCTGCTGTCTTGTCTTTTTCTCCGGCACTACTTCCGCCAGAGATTAATACCATGTCGCATTCTTCTAAAGCCTTATCAAGAGTGCTTGATAAAAGCGATTCTTCATCTTTTATAATGCCATAGTCTATGTAGCTAGCGCCTGCTTCTAAAACTATTGCTGAAAGTAAATCTGAATTTACATTTCTAACCTGTCCAATCTTTGGCGTGGTATCTGACGGGACAAGTTCGTTGCCCGTTGAAATGATTCCGATGACTGGCTTTGCTGAAACCCTAACACGCCTAATACCCATGGCTGCTAATGATCCTATGTCTTGAGAGGTTATCTTGTAGCCAGATTTTAATAAGACATCGCCAGGGTTTGCACCGTCACCCTTATAAATAATATTTGAACCCGGAGCAGCCGATTTAAAAATGCCAATAGTGCCGACATTGTAATCTTCGGTGTACTCAAGCATTACAACAGCATCAGCATTATCAGGAATAGCACCGCCTGTTGGGACCTTAACGCAAGTATCATGTGCTAAAGCCTTTG
>JAZUHG010000014.1:0-12331 GCA_045641605.1 Phoenicibacter sp.
AGCGCTACAAACCAAAAGGCAAATATCGAAGGTAATGTAGTTGTCATTGGTGGTGGCAATGTTGCTATCGATACAGCTCGAAGTGTTCGCCGCTATACTGATGGCGACATCACATTGGTTTCTTTGGAAAGCGCTGAAGAAATGCCTGCTAAACCAGAAGAGATTGAGGATGCAAAAGCAGACAATATTAAAATCGAGAACAGTTGAGGACCTAAAGAAGTTCAGGTCAAAGGTGGAAAAGTTTGCGGAATTGTTCTTAAGAAGTGTACTCAAGTTTTCGACGAAGATCATAGGTTCTCACCACAATATGACGAAAACGATACTATGACAATTCCTTGCGAGCGAGTAGTATTTAGTATTGGTCAAGGAATTGATTGGGGAGATATGCTAAAAGGGGAAGCTGTTGAGCTTCGTCCAAATGGCGGTATTCTTGCAAATAAACTTACAATGCAGACTGCTCAACCTGACATATTCACTGCTGGTGATGTTTACACTGGGCCAAAATTTGCAATTGATGCAATTGCTGGTGGGCGAGAAGCTGCTATTTCTATCCATCGTTTTGTTCATGACAACTGCACACTTACAATTGGTAGAAATAGACGTGATTTTATTGCAATTGATAAGCAAAATGTTGACTTCGGGGAGCATAGCGATATGCCTCGTCAGAAAAATAATGTCAAGAAGGAAAGTAAACCAAGCTTTGACAAAGTTGTAGAATGTTTTGACGAGGACCAAGCCAAGATTGAAAGTGCAAGGTGTCTTGCCTGTGGTGCTAGTCACGTTGACGAAAATAAATGCATCGGCTGTGGCGTTTGCACCACGAAGTGTGTCTTCGATGCTATCACTTTAAGCAGGAAATGCCCAGAGAATTCGACGATGATTACTTCCGAAGACAAGCTAAAAGTTATTTTGCCAAACATGGCAAAGCTAAAGATAAAGACAGCCTTTAAATCGAAGAAGTTTTAATGCACGAGCTGGGTGTAACATTTTCCATAATGGATAACCTTGAGGATGTGGCGAAGAAAAATAAAGTCGACCACATCTCCAAGGTTGTTTTGGAGCTGGGGGAGGTCTCTACTGTAATCCCCGAATACCTAACTGATTGTTGACAGTGAGCTTGTAAGAAGCGTGAGCTATTTGATAAGTGCTCTTTAGAAATAGTAAAGCTTCACGCACTCAGTTATTGTGAGGACTGTAAGCAAAAATACAACACTGTCGAGCATGCTAAAATTTGTCCGAACTGCGGTAGTGAAAACACCTATCTATATTGTGGCAACGAATTCAATATCAAAGAAATCGAAGTCGAAGAAAAATAGCTTAAATTAATCTTAATTTCCTTAAATTGACAAGCAATTTTATATGCTATTTGTTATAATTGAGCAGTTGTAAAATTCAGGTATAAATAGGAGGTCAAGCAACGTGGAAAACATGAATATGTACTTGGTAAACGGGCTCTTATTTGTTCCACTTCTAGCGTCAATCATAATGTTATTTTTAAAGGATGGCATTGCCAGAAAGATTGCCGTGTATGGTTTTGGAGCAATAATTGCTTTAGGGTCCATTGTACTATGTGCTACAAACTTAGGTACAGCGTATACCGCTATCCCAGTAGACGAAGAATTCGTCCACGCTTTCCATTATGTTGGAATTGGTATTAGCGTCGTAATTGCTGCTACAATCCTAGCTTTTGGCATTAAGTACAAAAATGTTTTGGCTATTGTTCTAGCCATTGTTCAGGTGTTAGGTTCTTTGTACGTTGAGCTATTCGTAATCGACGGCATTGAAGCTGCCGAAAACATCTACATCGACTCATTTACATTGTTGATGGTGTTTATTATCGGTGTTATTGGAACCGGAATTTGCGTTTATGCATTAGGTTACATGACAGACCATAACAAGCATCTAAAGAAGGACGAAAAGGATCGCTCAAACAGGTTCTTTGCGTTAATGTTTTTGTTCTTAAGCGCTATGTTTATGATTGTTTTCTCTAACAATATGGTTTGGTTATTTACCGGTTGGGAAGTAACAACTCTTTGTTCTTTCTTGTTGATCGGCTACACCAAAACCGAAGAAGCAATCCGAAATGCGTTCAGGCAAATCAATATGAACTTACTTGGTGGTATCAGCTTTGCAGCAGCCTTGTATTTAAGCGCTACAAATTTTGGCACTATTGCATTAACAGAGTTCATTTCTTCTGGCTTGTCAAATGCTGCTTTGGTTGCTTTACCTTTGTGCTTGCTTGCGTTTTCTGGAATTACGAAGGCTGCTCAAATGCCATTCCAGACATGGTTGCTTGGAGCAATGGTTGCACCAACACCAACTTCGGCATTACTTCATTCATCAACAATGGTAAAGGCTGGTGTATTTTTGTTAGTAAAGCTTTCGCCACTGTTCTATAGCGCAAGTCTTTCACAAAATGTATTTTACGCTTCACCAGCAATTATGGTTATGCTTGTTGGTGGCGTTACTTTCTTAATCTGCTCTTTCTTGGCCATCTCGCAATCCAACGCCAAGAGGGTACTGGCATATTCAACCATCGCAAACTTAGGTTTGATCACAGCTTGCGCAGGCGTTGGTTCTCCGTTTGCTGTATGGGCAGCAATGTTCTTGATTTTGTTCCATGCTTGTGCAAAATCTTTATTGTTCCTATGCGTTGGCACGGCCGAGCATCATATTGGAAGCAGAAACATCGAAGACATGGACGCACTTTTTGTACGCATGCCTCGCTTAGCAAGATTAATGCTTGTTGGCATGATGGCTATGTTTATCGCTCCGTTTGGTATGTTGATTTCAAAATGGGCTGCTTTAATTTCGTTTATCAACGCAAACCAAATTGCGTTAATCTTGATCCTTGCATTTGGTAGCGCAGCAACATTTATGTTCTGGGCAAAATGGATGGGTAAGCTAACTGGCATTATTGCTAACGAGAAAAACGTAGAAAAGACCGTTCATAAGAGTGAATGAATATCTCAAATCACCATGCTTGTACTGGTTATTTTGGCGGTTATTACGCTTCCAATAATCTCAAGCATTACGGTTTTGCCATATGTTCAAGATTCCTTTAGCGTCTTCGGGCAATACATGTTATATGCTTTGTATTCTTATGGCTACTTAAACGACCCAATTGGTCCAGATGCAATTTATGTTTGCATTTTATCTGTTGTTGTAATTGCTCTTGTATTGTTTGTTGGTGTTGGCAAGAAGAACAAGCAAAAGAAAGCTGACGTTTATTTAGCTGGAGCCTCGATAGACAATAATAAGAGAACTTTCCTTGGCTCCATGGGTCAAAAAGTCGAAGCTACTTCTAAAAATATGTATCTTGAAGAAATATTTGGCGAGAAGAGTCTAGCTCCATTTGGTGCTGTATTAAACATCATTTTGTTTGCTCTTGCTGGACTTGCCTCTGTGCTTCTTATGGTCGGAATTATTCCAGGGTTAATGTAGGGAGGTAAGTCATGATTAATTTAATTTCAGTTATTCAACCAATGTTATTAGAGCTAGTAGTTAATCTGGGGATTGTACTTCTATGCTCTGTTGTTTTTGCCGTTGTTGGCACTGTTTTTGGTTGCCTCTTCGCTGGTATTGACAGAAAGATTTCTGCAAGAATGCAGGGAAGGGTTGGGCCTCCAATTAGACAGGCTTACTATGACGTACGGAAATTGTTTGATAAAGACCGCGTATCGGTTAATGGTTCCGAAAAAACATATATCAACTTCGCTTTAATTTTTGTATTTCTTGCAGGCGGAATTTTCTTGTCGAGCTTTGTATATATGTACTTTGGAGTATTTACCGAAGGCGGTAACTGGTTGTTATGTGTTTTTGTTCTAACGATTGCATCTTTATTGTTCATTATGGCAGCTTATAGCTCAAGGTCTCCATATGCTGAGGTAGGTGCCTCAAGAGAGATCTTGCAAGTTATGGCATATGAGCCAACAACAATGTTGATGACTGTTGCGTTTACAATTGCGACAGGTGGCACATTCTGTGTTCAGGCAGTATTTATGTTAGATGTTCCTGTAATTGCACAATTATGACCAACATTTATTGTTTTCGTATTCATTTTAATTATTAAATTCAGGAAGAGTCCATTTGATATTTCAATGTCTCATCATGCACATCAAGAAATTGTTCGTGGTATGACAACCGAAATGAGCGGTCCAACTCTTGGAAAAGTTGAGATTATGCACTGGAACGAAAACTTCCTATTCCTATGCTGAGTAGCTGTTTTCTTCCTATGCGGAAACCCTTTGTCTTTTATATGGACTGCAGTTGCTCTAATCCTGGTTTATTTGTTAATGATTTGGATCGACAACAACTTCGCTCGTGTAAAGTGGCAAGCCATGCTTAAATGGTCTTGGCTGTTATGCTTAATTTTATGCGGCGCAAACATTGTTGTCTTGATGTTCTTATAAAGGGGAGGTAGTTATGTCTTATGCAAAAAAATCTCCATGAGTAATTCATTACGACGGCTCAAGCTGTAATGGTTGCGACATCGAAGTCTTGGCTGCACTTTGCCCTGGTTTTGATGCTGAGCGTTTTGGTGTTATTAATACTGGTAACCCAAAGCATGCTGACATCTTCGTTGTAACAGGCAGTGTTAACGAGCAAAACAAAGATGTTATTAAGCAAATTTATGACCAGATGGTAGAGCCAAAAGTAGTTGCCGCATGCGGAACTTGCGCTTGTTCTGGTGGAGTGTTTAGCGAATGCTATAACGTCAAAGGTGGAATTGATCAAGTAATTCCTGTTGATGTCTATGTTCCTGGATGCGCAGTTAGGCCAGAGTCTATTATCGATGCGGTAGTCCTTGCCATCGATGCATTGGATAAAAAAGCAGAAAAGATGAAGAAGGATCGTAAGAATAAAAAGAAACCTTCGAAGAAAGCAAAGGAGGCTTAAGTCATGGCAAAGTTTAAACAAGAATTCGTTAATCTTGACTTAAAAGACCTCAAAGATGATGCCGCTAAAAGGCACAAGGATGGCTGGAGATATGTTCAAACTCTAGCGGTTAAGGTAGACGACAAGACAGATTTAATCTATAGCTATATGAAAGATGGTTTATTGCAAAACGTTAAGGTTTGCGGTTTAACCAACAAAGATACTGTGCCTTCGATAACTGATGATTTTATCGAGGCATTTGTATGGGAAAACGAAATTCATGACCTTTGGGACATCAAGTTCAAAGGTATTGCTATTGATTTTAAAGGAAAGTTTTATAAGGTTGCTAAAAAAGCTCCAATGACCATTCTTGGTCCTGAAGCTTTAGAAAGGCGCGAAAAGCAAGCCAAAATGGATGCTGCTAAGGAAGGGAAAGGTGAGTAATATGGGTAAGTCAAGTGTTATACCTTTCGGACCTCAACATCCTGTTCTTCCAGAACCACTTCATTTAGATTTGGTTGTCGAAGACGAAGTTGTTGTTAAAGCTATTCCTCAAATTGGATTTGTCCATAGGGGATTAGAGAAGCTTGTAGAAAAGAAAGACTACAATCAATTTGTATACGTTGTTGAGCGTATTTGCGGTATTTGTTCTTTTGGTCACTCAATGGGTTATAGCGAAGCAATTGAGCGATTAGCTGGTGTTAAAATCCCTAAGAGGGCCGAATACCTAAGAGGAATTTGGTTGGAGCTTTCACGTGTTCATTCACACATCTTATGGATGGGTTTGGCTGCAGATGCCTTCGGTTATGAGAGCTTATTCATGCATTGCTGGAGACTTCGCGAGAAAATCTTAGATGTGTTTGAGAAGACAACTGGTGGACGTGTTATCTTTAGTGTATGTGCACCAGGTGGTGTTCTTCGCGACATCGACGACACAACTTTATCTGACATTAAAGCATTGCTTGAAAGCATCAAAGGCGAATACACACAACTTTGCAAAGCTTTCTTAAATGACTCTAGCGTTAAGAACAGAACTGTTGGCGTTGGTGTTATTTCAAAAGAACAAGCTGAAGAGTTTAGCATGGTTGGTCCATTTACAAGGGCTTCTGGTGTAGATTATGACGTTAGAAGCTTAGGAAATGGCGCTTATGGCTATTTGAGTAAATTCACTCCTGTAACTGATGACCAAGGTGATTGCTATGCTCGTGTTAAAGTTCGTGCTGCCGAGGTGTTTCAGTCCATCGACATTATTAACGAATTGATCTCAACAATACCTAAGGGCGATACCTTCGAAGCCATGAAGGGCGTTCTTGAAAAAGATGTTGAGGCTACTAACGTATTAGAACAACCGAGAGGCGAGTGCTTCTATTATGGTAAGGGTAATGGATCTAAATTCTTAGAGCGTTTTAGAATCAGAACACCCACGTCGCAAAACTTAGCAGGTATGGTTACCTCGCTAGAGGGATGTGACCTGGCCGATGTAAATATGATTGTTCTTACAATTGATCCATGCATTTCATGTACGGAAAGATAGGAGGCTGGTTATGGGATTTTTTAAATTAGGCACTATGACATTAAAAGGCTTAGTCAAAAAGCCTGAAACACTTCAATATCCGGCCGAAACTAAAGAGCCGTATGCAGATCAAAAAGGTACCGTTGTTAATGCCAAGCCAGCAGATTGCACCTTATGTACCTTGTGCGCAAAACGTTGCCCGACCAACGCAATTGACGTTGATAGAGAAAAGCGCACGTGGTCAATTAGCCATTTAAATTGTATTCAATGCGGTTATTGTATTGCTGGTTGTCCAAAGAAAGTCTTAGTGATGAAAGGCGAAAGACCAGCTTTGGCAGCTAAAAAGTCAGTTGAAAAGATAAAAATACCTGCGCAGAAGAAGAAAGAAGTTGCCGAGAAAAAGGATTAATTTATGTCAAGAACAGGCGAAGATAGAATCTTAACTGTACCGAACGTAATATCCATTATTCGTATTCTTCTGATACCGCTGTTTGTTGTTTTATTGCTTGTCGGCCAAAACATTTATGCATTTCTGGTCTTTGTTTTATGTTGCATAAGTGATGGAGTTGATGGCTTTATCGCTAGGCAATTTAGGCAAACTACTAATCTAGGCAAGTTGTTAGATCCCATTGCGGATAGGGGACTTATACTCGCAGGTTCTATTTGCTTATGTATTCTTGGGAGACTACCATTATGAATTTTAATCTTGGTTCTTATACGAGATTTTACATTTTTATTTGGTGGCTTATACCTAGTTAAGACTTGCAATTTTAATCCCAAAGTTATTTGGCTAGGAAAAATTGCTACAACATTTTTCTATATTGGTTTTGCCATGCTTGTTTTGGCATGACCGTGAGGCTTCGGCTTGGGTCTTGTAGACCTAGGCTGGGTCCCAGGATTTGGAACAGGGCCTTCGATGCCTTATTATTATGGAATTTGACCTGTATACATTGGTATCTTACTGAATATATTTACATCAACACACTACATAAAAGCAGCAATCAGTAAATATAGAGAGGTTAAAAATGCCAAGCATTAATATGCAGAATGCAGTAACTGACGAAACTTTTAATGAAAATACAACAGCCACTAAGTCCTTTGGATACGTTGACGGCCTAAAAAGTACATGGGCCTTTTCAGTTAATTCGCGAGAGTTTAAACATGTTTTTAAATTATTGCTCTTGGTAGCCAGACTTTTTACTTTAATCTTTTATTCTTTATATTATGTTGTTCGTGTTATTACAGGTTATATTTCTGAGCTTTGCAAAAAGTCGAAGTTTGCCAAAAGAGCTTTAATTATTCTTGTGGTTATTGTACTTGTGGCGCTTATAGACTTCATTGCTTTTTACGGAAAGATCTATCCCGGCGTTTATGTAGGTGAGCTTGATTTAGGCGGGAAGAGCGTCGAAGAGGCAGCAACGCTTATTGAGAAAACCTATTCTGACAGGTTAACCAGTAATGACGTTATTATTTATTCAAATAAAGAATCTCAAGAAGAAGGCACTAACGAAGACGCACCATTGGGACATACTGAGGAACTTAGTGTAGAACAAGCTAGGGAGACTGTTAAATATTGAAAGACCAATTCTGTCGAGCTTGAGGCCAGCTTGCCTACAGCCGATATTGTTGATAAAGCAGTAAACTCTACAAGAGGTATTCAAAACATCTTTAATAGGCTGGGTGCGTTAATTTTCAAACAAAATATTAAACCATATGCAGACTTCAATGAATCTGCTGTTCGCGAGCAGATTGCCAGGGTGAATGACACAATTGGTAAGCCTGTTGTCAATCCAACATGTGTTGTTGAAGAGGCTTTTGCAATTGCTAAAGAGGGAAGTGATGGTAATCTTGTAAAAGATGAAGAATTTATCGACCAGCTTAACGAAGCTTTCTTTAGGGCAAACCCAGAAGAGGCAAGCTTCGTTCCTAAGTTGTATCACGCAAACCAAAAAGTGTCCTTTGCTTCGGCACAAATTCTTGCCGACAAAATTAACAAATCATTAGAAAAAGAAGTTAGCTTTGAGTATAGGGGTAACAAATGAACTGTTGATAAACTGAACTTGTCACAATGAATTAACGTTGAGGTTCAAAATAGGATGGACGACGATATGGGAGGCTGTTCTTGCTCTGCTTTTACTGGTGAAAATTATTGTATATGTGCGCTGGTAGATAGCAATAAAGCAGGCGAAGATATACTAGTTCACACCCGCGAGCAAAATTCTTCGGCGTCTAACTATTCTATCAAGTTTGTTCAAGACGCTGGTGGCATAACTGTAAAAACACAAGGTGATTTTGATATGCCTAACATTACTGAAGCTATCGAAGGCTTAAACAACCATTGGCTAGAAAATGCTGCTGTTTTTGAAGCTAATCATTTCAGCGCAAGAGGCAGCACTAGCGACGAAGCTGTTCATATCGAGATTGGATCAACAAAAGTCCCTGAAAGCTTAAGCCTGGAAAATGCTCTTAGCATTGGCGTTGTCTCGACAATCTCAACATACACCACAACTTATTCAAGCGGTGCTGGGACAGAAAACAGAAACAAGAATATCGCTCTGGGTGCTGCTGCTCTCAACAACACCATTTGTGCTGCGAATGGTGGTCAATGGTGCTTTAATGATGTTGTTGGTGATACAACTACAGATAAAGGTTATCTTGAGGCAAGCGCAATCCTCGGTAACAGGTATACAAAATCGGTTGGTGGCGGAATTTGTCAAGTAGCCACAACTGTGTTTAATTGCGTTTACGATTCTGGCTTCCAGATTCCTGTGCGTTACAATCATGATTTATATATGGCAAGCTACCCAGAAGGAAGAGACGCTGCCATTAACTACCCAGACCTTGATTTAATTTGGCAAAACAACGAAGACTCAGACGTCCTGGTAACATCGTCTACCACTGGCTATTCAATTACCGTAAATATGCTAGGTGTTAACCCTGGCTACACTGTAAAAACCGAAAGCGGAGAGTGGTCTCCCGGAGATCATTACCAGCAAGAGTTTGTTGTTGATCCAGCTAAGGAGCCAAATTCTAAGAAAGTTCAAACAAGTGGAGCTGATGGAAAATCGATAGTTATTAAACGACTTGTATATAATAGGGATGGTCAGCTTGTTAGAACAGACGAATTTAAATCTAAGTATAAGCCTAAGAGCGAGATTGTCGTTTTGGGTCCAGGGGACGAGGCAAACAAGCTTTTAGCTGAACATAAAGCAAGAATGAAAGATGAGACGGATAATTGGTAAGACACATTTTAAATAAGAGAAAATTTTTAGTTGCAAGCACAACTTTGCTTAGTGCGATATTGCTAACAGTTTTACTTGCTGTGTCTTCGTCATTTGCTTTTGCAGATACAAGTAGCAGCGATAAACTCTATGGCGAAGAGCTTTCTTCTAGGGGAATGTCGGTTAAAAATTGTCCCAATATAACATCACAATATGCCTGCTTGATTAAGAAAAACGGTGAAATTGTTTATGAACGTAACTCTTACGATCATGCAAAAATAGCTTCACTTACAAAAATCATGACAGCTGTAGTTGCCATGGAAAATTTTGATCTTGACGACACAGTTACAATGACTCAAAAAGCTTACGATATTGGTGAGTCGTCTTCGGGAGCATGACCCGACGATAAACTTAGCATGCGCAATGCGTTAATCGGGATGCTAGTTCCTTCGGGTAACGATGCTGCCGAAGCCATCTGTCAAGCCGTTGGTCAAAAACTTGTTGACGAGCAAGACGAGAGGATTCGTCTTAAAAGCCCGCAAGAAGTTGCTGACGAAGCAAGGGAAAATGAGATTCCTCAAGACGAAGTTGAGGGAGTATTTGAGACAGATAACGAAAAAGCCTTCGTAATGCTGATGAATCAAAAGGCAGTTGAGCTTGGTTGCGAAAACACAAATTTTACAAATCCTCATGGTTTGGCCGATGGCGAATATGCAAGCGATGAGCAATATTCATGTGCTATGGACATTGCTATGATCACAAAATATGCCATGGAAGACGAGTTCTTCAGGCAAGTTGTTAGTACGGGAGATACGAACATAACCGTAGACAGAAAAGGTGTTATTACGCCATTAGAACTGCATACGACTGATATTTTGGTAGGCAATTTTGAGGGATGCATTGGTGTTAAGACTGGTAATACAGATATTGGTGGCCCTTGCTTTAGCGGTGCCTGTGTCGATTCCGATGGGGAAGAATTCTACACTGTTGTCTTAAAAGCTCAAGACGAAACCCTTCGCTTCGTCGATACGCAAAACTTATTCAATTGGTATTTGACTAACAAAGTTCGCCTTGACCTAAGCGATACAAAGGTGAAAGAAACAATGTATGAGGGGAAGGACAACGAACAAGAAGTTGGTGTAGTTGCGTATTTGGCACATAGCGAATGGGTAGATTGCAGCTTCCCGGTAACTCTTCGTGAAGAAGATCGGGGGATACCAATTTTAGCTGTTGCCGGTAATGTACATATGAAAATTGAGCCCAGCGAAATTAAGGGAAGTTTTAAGGCTGGAGATAAGGCTGCAGAGCTTATATTGACTCAGCATAATAGAGAAGTAGCAAGGGTAGACTTAATTGCCGTTAAGGATCAACCAGGCCCTAATATTTTCCAAATGATTGCCGTTGCTTTTGATAGACTAGGCAGAAACATTTCTGGGCAGCCTACAGTTGCCGAAACAGACATGATAGCAAATTGTGATAAGATAAACGAACTTAACGAAAGAGGTTAGGGGGATAAAATGAGTACAAAATGCCCTATTTGTTTACAGGAATTTGATGACGGAATTGAAGAATGCCCAGCTTGTGGCTTTAAATTTACCGGAAATACTGAGAAATTTAAGCCAATTAAGTCTGGAAATGACGAAATAGAAGACAAAAACACAACCGATATAGAGCAAAAATCAAACAAAATACCAGCTCTACGTGTTATTTCTGGGCCTCAGGGCGAAATTGCGCTACCTTTAACCAAAAAAAGCATGACAATTGGCAGGTCTCCGAATAGCGATATATTCCTAAATGACCGCACAGTATCTAGAGAACATGCTGTCATAGCTAAGAATGGGGACGTGTATCAGATTGCAGACCAGAATTCGTATAATGGTCTATGGATCAACAACAAGAACGTAAGCGTCTCAGACGTTAAAAACGGGGATATTATTCAAATAGGCGTATTCTTTTTACGCTTCGAAGACTAAATCTTACTAATATGTATTACTTGCAGGGGGTATTCTTGTTTTCTTTTACTTTACATAACATATATTATCAGCGTAATGCCAAAATAATTATATGAGCATTACGCGTGATAATATAAGACAAAAATGAAACAAATATCTTATTTTAGCAGGAAAAACAAGGCTCTTATTTGCGTTTTAAGGCCGTTTTATTTTCAACCTTGAGTATTATTACCTTGGATTTATATGGGGTTTTATAGTCCGGAGCTTCCAAAACCTTTTTCGTCCCTTTCGCTAGATTCTAAGCTATCAACTTCAATTAGTTCGGCGTTTGCGAATGGGACTATCATCATTTGAGCGATTCTGTCACCAATAGATATATTGAAGCTGTTGTGCTTATCTGTATTTAACAAAATAACTTGTATTTCGCCCCTGTAGCCGCTATCTACAAGACCTGGTGCATTTACTACAGATATACCGTGTTTTGCAGCTAAACCGCTTCTTGGTATTACTAAACCTGCAAAACCCTCAGGAATAGCCATAGAAAAGCCGCATTTTACCACTTTACGCTCGCCTGGAGCGATTTCTGTAGCTTCGGTGCTCATTAAATCAAAGCCTGCATCGCCAGGATAAGCGTATTTTGGCATTCCTGGACAGTTTTCTTCAGGTTTAGCAGGTATTTTAATAGAATTTTTAGCCATTATTTGAGGTCTTTTAGAGCCTTTTTGAACTCGTCTACGTTGGAAAATTCCTTGTATACGCTGGCAAAA
>JAZUHG010000015.1:0-11958 GCA_045641605.1 Phoenicibacter sp.
GATCACAACGATGCAATGAAGGTAGTTTTGGAAGTTCTAACAACTGGCGAAAACGCTGCAGTAAAAAGTTTGGATGAAATTCAAGCTGTAGGTCACAGAATTGTTCAAGGTGGTAAATACTTCGACAAATCTTGCATTGTAGATGATGAAGTTGTAGCAAAAATTGACGAGTTAGCAAAACTTGCTCCACTACATAACAAAGCTGCAATCATGGGTATCGAGGCTTGCAAAAACAATATGCCTGGCACCCCAATGGTTACAGTTTTTGATACATCTTTCTTCCACAACCTTCCAAAATATGCTCATATGTTCCCTATTTCAGCTGACTTAGCTGAAAAGCACTCAATACGAAAATATGGTGCACACGGAACATCGCATAGATACTTAACTCAACGTGCTGCTGAGCTTTTAGGTAAGGACGTAAATGATGTAAACCTCATTACATGTCACCTTGGAAATGGTGCTTCTATCAGCGCTATTAAGGGTGGTAAAGCAGTTGATACTTCAATGGGCTTAACTCCTTTAGATGGCGTTATGATGGGTACACGTTGCGGTGGAATCGACCCCGCCATCGTCACCTTCCTAATGGAGCAAGAAAATATCAAACCAGAAGATATGAGCAACTACCTAAATAAAGAATGCGGTCTTTTGGGTATCTCAAAACTCTCTAACGATATGAGAACTATCAACGAAGCTGCAGCCGATGGTAACGAAGACGCCAAGCTTGCTTTGGAAATGTACTACTACATTTTGCGTAGATATATTTCTATGTATTATGGTGTTTTGAATGCTGAAGTTGATGCAATCATCATCAGTGCAGGAATTGGTGAGAACGATAACATCACTCGTCGTGAAATGTTCCATGGAATTGAGAACCTTGGCTTTAAACTTGATCAAGCTAAAAATGATGAACGAAGCGGCGAAGACAGGGAAATCTCTACTCCAGACTCTCCAATTAAAATTATTGTAATCCCAACTGAAGAAGAATACATGATTGCTAAAGATACTTATGAACTTGTAAAGTAATTGAAGGAATTAATCAAAAATAAAAAGTGGATTTTTTGGGCTGTTACAATTGTGGCAGCCCTAATTCTAGCATCTGTTATTGGGCGAACAATCTATGATGCAACACATAGTTTGGATTGCAAAATTACCAGGACAGACAATGGATCAGTTCAATTAGAGGCTAGTGTTGCCGATTTTAGAGAAAAAGATATGGAATTTGGCGATTCGCTAAGCTTTGTGTTCTCGACTGCTTATAATGCCGAAGAAGTAGCCTTACTAAACGGAAATTATATGAATTCAGGAATGCATATTGCTATAGCGAAGGACGAAAACTCTCCTATTGTGTTTCAATTCCAAGGTGCTTCTGGCGTATGGGAAAAAGCTAATTTAAACGAAAGTTCAACTGTACATGTTAGTCTCACAAGCAAAGGTAAATACAAAGATTTATACAAGGCATTTAATATGCCGTTGAATGGGGATTTAAAAAATGTTAGGTCGCTTCGTGGCGGTAATCTAAAGCTTCTAGACCTTTTTAGAGGAACAAACCCTAGCATAAACTCCGAAATCTCTGAAACGATGCATTATTACTGCCAAAAAATGGGAATTGTCAGTAATCTAAATTTGGATGACAATAAATATGGCGTTAAAAACGTAGATATTAAAAGTAAAGAAAGCAATAGCATGATCATCGAAAAACTTTTTAGCATTTCAGCCAATCCCGGAAGGACTTTTATCTATTCAGTAAATGACGATTGTACAGCCTATTTTAGTGCAATTATAGAAGCTTTGGCAGGTGCAAAATACGATGAAATTGTTAGCGATTATATGGAAAGCTACAAAACATTGTATGGAATTACTTTAGAAGACTACCCTGCCGAATACAATGCAATCAAGACTTATCACATTGATTGGTTCTTACATAAATTTACAAAAACTCCAAATAGCAACGATATGAAAGGTATAGACTTTGCCTATGTCGCAGAAATGTATCTTCGTTCTAATGGAGTTTCAAACGACGATATCAATAAAATTGTAAAAAGACTTAGCGCTTAGATATCTAATCTTCCACAATAAAGTTTTGCTCCACCATTTACATGAAGATGTAAGTGATGAACTGTTTGCCCACCATCGTCGCCAGTATTAATAGAAACGCGGTAACCACTTTCTTCTATGCCCTTGATCTTCGCAACTTCCTTAACAACCTTTAATAAATGACCTAAAAGCTCTGTTGGAACGTCATCTGCTACGTTGGCATAATGTTCTTTTGGAATAATTAAAGTATGCACAGGCGCACATGGATTCAAATCTTCGAAGGCGAGGCAATTGTCGTCTTCGTAGACTTTAGTGCATGGAATCTCACCTTTTACAATCTTGCAAAAAATACAATCTTCATTACTCATTTTTACTCCTTAAGTTATTAAATTGTTCTAATGTTAATCTTCAACTTCAATTTTGCGGTGAAACTAAGGCCGGTGTATTTATTCTAGATCAACTTCCAAGCTTAAGCAAATCTTGAACGCAAATAATTCTCGTGTTGGCGACAGAATTAAGCAAAGTATCCATCAATTTATCAAATAATTGATCTTTGGAATCTATTTTAAAGTAAGTTAGCGCGACTTCTATATCATCATCGCTTGCATTATCAATTCAACCTTGCAATGTATCATTGTCGTGTGTTCCAATATAACATACAGAATTCTCAACTACATTATGTGGCAAATATATTTCGGCTTCTTTAGGTTCCACTCTGCTGTCGAAACCAAATTGCAATACCTTCATTCCTGGATATCCACAATCATGGAGTAATTTAATAACATCCTTTGTAATGTAACCTAAATCCTCGGCAATAATAGATTGCTTACCGAGAGTATTTTCAAGCTTGTCGAACAAATCCAAGCCTGGACCTTTAACTCACTTTCCTGTTTTGGCTGTTTTAGCATCAGCCGGAATAGAGTAATATGATTCAAAACCTCTGAAGTGATCAATGCGAAGCACATCAAAAAACCTAAATGATTGCTTAAGTCGACTAATTCACCAATTATAATCATTGTTCTTTAAGTATTCTCAATCGTAAACTGGGTTACCTCACAGCTGACCATCTACACAAAACATATCAGGTGGACATCCTGCAACTTGAAGGGGATTTAAATCTTCATCAATATTAAAGCATTCTGGATTTTGCCAAACATCAGCACTGTTCCCTGACACATAATAAGGAATATCACCAACAATATAGACTTCTTTACTATTTGCATAAGTTTTAAGTTTCTTTCATTGCTTAAAGAAGCAATATTGCAAAACTTTGTAATATAAAATCTCATCAGAATGAGTTTCGCAAAAATTATTTAAGAATTCTGCTGTTGGTTTTTTGTATTCATGCGGCCAATCAACCAAAACAGCACCATCTAAATAATCATGGATTGTCATAAATTGCGAATAACCATCAAGCCAGTTAGCTTCGTCTATGCAAAACTTATCAAAATCAGAAGGCTTGTCTTCGATAAAGTTTTTAAATAGAATCTTGTAAATTTTGCTTTTAGAATCAATGACCGAACTATAATCGACGCGAGATTCATCATCACCAAAATTTAAATTCTTAAAATCACTAATAGAAATATATCCAGATTCACAAAGTTCATCTATATCAAGAAGTGTTTCGTTACCAGCAAAAGCAGAATAGGCAGTGTATGGAGAATTATCTATTGTAGGAGGATGAATAGGTAAAATTTGCCAATACTTATATCCCGATTCGCTTAAATAATCAACAAAATCAAAAGCAGACTTACCTAAAGTACCAATACCAAACTTTGATGGCAATGAGAAAATAGGACAAAGTATGCCACAAGCTCTTTGGTCTAAATTAATCACAGATTAGCTCTCCGGTGTCTTTATCAAAAATGTGTGGATATTCTGTGTGGACATAAACATCAACTTTCTTTTCATCTTTAATATCGAAAAGAGATGGAACGCGGACAATAACTTTCTTGCCATTAATAGTTGAATGCATATGAGTTTCAGAGCCCATCATTTCGGTAAATTCGTTTGTCAGAGTAAGTTTATTAGCATCACCCTTCATTGCAATAGATTTATCCATAACGAAGTTCTCTGGGCGAATACCATAAACAACTTTTTTACCAACATAATCTTTAATTTTGCCTTTTTGCATACGCTCAGCCAAAGGAATAATATACTTATCAAACTTCGCATACAAATTCTTGTTCTTCTCAATAATTTCAGCATCAATCAAGTTCATTTGTGGCATTCCAATAAACGAAGCAACGAACAAATTGCAAGGATGCGAATACAAATTATCAGGAGTATCACATTGTTGTAAAATACCATCCTTCATTACACAAATTCTATCACCCATTGTCATAGCTTCAGTTTGATCATGAGTAACGTAAACAAAAGTAGTATCTAATTCTTTATGAAGCGCAGAGATTACAGAGCGCATTTCGTTACGAAGCTTAGCATCCAAGTTTGAAAGTGGCTCGTCAAACAAGAAAACTTTAGGATTTCTAACCATGGCGCGACCAAGTGCAACACGTTGACGTTGACCACCAGATAATGCTTTTGGCTTTCTGTCTAAATATTGCTCAATATCAAGCTTTTTAGCAACATCTTTAACTCGTCTATCAATTTCGTCCTTAGGAACCTTGGCAATCTTTAATGAAAAGGCAAGATTCTTATAAACATTCATATGAGGGTAAAGAGCATAGCTTTGGAATACCATTGCGATGTCTCTATCCTTAGGAGCAACATCATTAACAACTGTGTCGCCAATCTTTAGCTCACCAGAAGTTACACTTTCAAGCCCTGCAATCATACGAAGAGTTGTAGATTTACCACAACCACTAGGACCAACAAGGATCAAAAACTCTTTGTCCTTAATGTCCAAGTTAAAGTTAGGAACTACAGTGTTTCCACCTTCGTAAGTTTTTTCAACATTTTTAAAACTAATTGAAGCCATAATTTCCTCCTACACTTCTATCATTAGCCCTTAACCGCACCAGCAACAACACCTTTGATGATGTGCTTTTGCGCAAGAACATAAAATATTATTATTGGAATAATTGCTAAAACAAGCATTGCCATAAAACCACCGAAGTCAGTTGACCCGTAAGAACCTTGCATAGCAAGCTGTATAGCTACAGGCAATGTTGGATAATCTGTACCTAATGTTAAGTATGGGAGCAAATAATCGTTTCATACCCACATAACATTTAAAATTGCAACTGTAATAGCAGTTGGTTTTAGCATTGGGAAGACAACCTTAAAAAATGTTTTAATAGGATTGCATCCATCAATCGTAGCAGCCTCTTCAATCTCAAGAGGAATGCTTTTCATAAAGCCATAGAAAATAAATACCGAAAGCCCCGCACCAAAACCGAGATAAACAAACAACATACCTATTGGGTTATCTAGCTTAAATGTATTGACCTCGTAACTTAATGGAAACATAACCATCTGGAAAGGAACAATCATGCTAAATACCATTAATAAATAAACAAGTTTGCAAAACTTCGAATCTACACGAACTAAATACCATGCACACATTGAAGTGCAAATTACAATCAGTAAAACAGAACCAATCGTAATAAAGAAAGATAGAAATACCGAAAAGAAAAAGTCAGATTGCATGATTCCATTCATATAGTTCTCAAGACCTACAAAGGTTTGTTCGGTTGGTAGCTCAAAAGGCGCTAACGAAATATCAAAGCTTGCCTTAAATGAGTTTGACAAAACCAAGAATATTGGAACTAATGTAATAACAGCTAAGATACTTAGAGCAACAATTGAAACAATATTACCTGCTTTACTTGATCCTGGTTTTGCTGCTAATTTAGAATTGCTAGACATTATGCTTGCACCTCCTTAGATTGTGTAGCGCGAAGTTGAATAAGTGCAATCACTGCCACAATAACAAAGAAGACAACAGCTTTAGCCTGACCTACACCTTGCCATCCCGTAACTCCGTAGAAAGTGTTATAGATGTTAAGCGCAAGCATTTGAGTAGTATTTTCAGGTGCTCCACCAGTTAATGCAAGGTTTTGATCGAACATCTTAAACGAATTTGAAAGTGTTAAAAATACACAAATAGTAATTGATGGCATCATCATCGGAATCTTAACTCTAAAAAGTGTTTGAAGTTTACTTGCACCATCTATTGCAGCAGCTTCGCTTAAGTCTTCGGGGATATTTTGAAGACCAGCAATATAGATAACCATCATGTAACCGATTAATTGCCAATTAGTTAGTACAACTAAGCCTCAAAAACCATATTCGCTCTTGTATGTAATATCAACACCTCACCATACCAAAAGCCCATTAATCAAAAGATTTCAAATATAACCCAAAACGATACCGCCAATTAAGTTTGGTAAGAAAAATACTGACCTGAATAAATTGGTTCCCTTCAAACCCTTAGTAAGAAGCAGGGCCAAAATAAACGCGAAAACATTAACAGTTATGACAGATACGATGGTAAACAAAGTTGAAAATCCAAGCGCATTAATAAATTCATTGTCATGAGTAAATGCCAAAATATAGTTTGTGAATCCAACTCATGCTGCATCGACTACGGTAGTAAATTTAGTGAAAGACAAGCCCACGCCCATTGCAAAAGGAGCGACAAATGCAATCGCAAAACATACTAATGTAGGGAGCAAAAATAGTGGAAAATATTTTCTTAAATTTCTTCTCATTTATATCCCCTTTCTACTCATCGTATATTGACGATGTATATTCATCGTGTCATAAATCAACAGTTTGCTGTTTTAATGTATCTCAATCCTTTTGTTCTTGAGCATAACGAAGAAGTGATGCACCAAGCCTATTCTTAAAGTTTTGAGATGGGAACACAGTAAAATACCATGGAACATTCTTAACGTTTTTATTTTGCATCCATGCCATTAATTGCTTTCCTAACGGATCTTCTGGAACGTCGTTAGTAGTAAAAGTATCAAAAGGTGCAATAAAGCCAAACTTGTTAACTACATAATTTTTGCCAGTAGGCGAAGAATACATTCACTCAATTAACTTATTAGCAATCTCTTGTTGAGCTGGAGTTTTTTGTGAATTGATAGCGTAAAAGTTTTCTGTACCAATACACAAACCTTGGGTCTCTTCGTTAGGCAAGCCCATATAAATTGGCAAAAACTTAATATTGTTTTCATCTACAACCTTATTCTTAACAGTCTTAATCTGACTCCATGACCAGTTTCCGTTTTGAACCATAGCGCTTCGGCCCATAGCAAATTCTGCCATAGAATCTGTAACAGCTACTGTCCCCAAACGCTTTCTAGGAACAATAGAATTATTAATAAATAAATCAAAAATATTTTGGAAGTTTTCAGAATACCTAAAATCAATAGTTTGAACATCATTTGAAGTTAAATCAACTTTTCTGTCAATAAACTCTTGAGTAATTGGCATATTTGCCAAATGAGTTTGCCATCTAAAATCATGTCCTGTTTTTAAAGAAGTCGAAGAAAAAGTCCCTTGAATACCAAGTTCTTCTGCATGAGCTTGCATGTCTTCGGCAACAACTTTAAGCTCATCAAAGCTCTTAACTTCTTCCATAGATTTTAGGGAACTTTTTTTATCTGCCAGTGCAAAATACTTATTTGTAATTGCCTCGTTATAAATAATTCCGTAGCCTTCGGTAACATATGGAACACCATAAATATGACCAGCGCTATCTTTAACTGCCATATCCTTATCTGTCAAATGCTGAGCAGCCCAAGTGTTAGTCATATCTGCACAATAATTTTTCCAACTCTTATAACCATTTTGTCCATTAATTACAAATAAAGTTGGCGCTTCATCACTTGACATCTTAGAAGTAAGTGTTGTCTCATACTGTCCGTTAGCTGCAGTATCAACAATTACTTTATATCCAGTTTCTTCACTAAATTTAGCGCATGCTTCTGTCATAAAAGCAGCAATCTCAGGCTTAAAGTTTAAAACTCTAATGGTATTGTCATTTGAGCCCGTTGATTCCTGAGAAGAATTAGAATTAGGAGAACATGAACATAAAATAAAAATAGAGAGCGCAACTACAATAAATAATGAAGCAAATAATTTTGCCCCCAAGCTAATTTTTTTTAACATAATACACCTCAAGGAACTTGACGATGTAATTATAGCAAAAGAAAAAACTAAATGGCAAGTAGATTAGCTTCGCGAACTTTTTCTTTGAAGTTCTCGGTTACTTTTATAATTGGGTTTCGAAGCACAAGTCCCATCAACAATGATATTGGAATCATGCTTAAGCACAAATCAGCCATGCAAAGTAGCAAATCGAAGTTGGTAAATCCAGCAACACACATATTAATTGCCTTTAGCGCATAAGTTCCAGGCAAGAATGGTGATATCATCTGGAATGGCTCTGTGACTAGCTGAATTGGGAATGTGCCACCCGTTGCACAAATTTGAAGTACAAGCAAAATTACGCAAAGAGCTTTACCAATGCTTCCAAATGAAGCAAGCATCGTGTAGATAAACAAGCTGTAGCAAATTGAAACAAGCCACATCGTTAATATGTATAAGAATGGATGCACGCAAGGAATTTGTAAGAAGAACAAACATCCAAGAGCTATAAAAGTAACTTGGCAAAGAGAAATAACACCAAACACAGCATATCTACCCAGATAAACTTGCCAATTTTTGAGGCCCTTCTTCTTAAGCTCTTCTTCCCTCTTTCGGCTTAATTCAGATTTAAGCAATGCAGCCAAAAGCAAAGCGCCTACCCAAATACAAATAGCAATATAAAAACCGCTCATAGAAGCCGCATTGTTAGCCATTGGGAAAACAGCGTTACGTTCCATCATTACAGGAGTTGTGATGAGTGTTGCAAACTTGTTAGAATCCTCACCAATAATCTTTCTTATGTCTTCGACCGAAGTCGACGAAGTGATCAAACTCAATCTCTCACGCGCAGAATCAAAATCACCAGAAATTGTGCTAAATGTATCTTTCATAGAAGAAAGCTGAGTATCTAAATCTGACATAACTTCAGTTAGTGAATCTAGTGTTGCTAGTAAACTATCAGAAGTAGAGGCCGCATCATCAATTATCTTATTACCAGCGTTGATAGAAGATTCTGCATCACTCAAAACCTTCATATATTCGTTGTAAATATCATCGGAAATTATTCTTTCTTTATGTAATAGTTCAATTAATTCCTTCGTACTATTTAATTCATCAAGCGCATTATTTAGATAAGCATGAAGTTCACTAAATATTGAAGAGCTTGAGCTTGGAAGTTCTTCCTTAATATCTTCAATCGTTGAAATTAAGCTTTGAAGCTCTACCTTAATAATGTCTATTTCAGAACATATATTGTCCATAGAACTCCCAGCGTTTGACAAAACACCAATTAATGTTTTTCCTAAACTTGCAGCATTATCAACAGTGCTTGAATTTAACAAATTGGAAGCAGTCTTTAAGATTATTGAATATATAGTTGTTGAAAATTCATTATTAATCTTTTGTTGAATTGCTGAAGCGCCCTTTCCTGTAATTTTTGGAGCAATTGGGTTGCTCTTTTCATTTGAATAATATTGCAAAGTGGCTGCCTCGGCTTCGCCACCAATAATTGATAAAAGCTGATTACTAAAATCTTCAGGAATAACAATTACAGCGTATAATGAACCATTTTTTAAGTTGTTCATGGCATCATCAAAATCTGTAAAGACCCACTTAAAGCCTTTATTTTCATGCAAGCCCGTAACAAGATTATTGCCTACCTTTAAATCTACAGGCAAAACTTCACTCTTATAACCTTGGTCCTCATTTACTACTGCAACCTCTAAATTGTCGACATTATTATAAGGGTCTCAGACACCAGCGAGGTTAAACCACACATACATACCAGGAACAACAATTAATCCAATAACAACAACAATGCTAATTACATTAGAAAACAACAATTTAAAATCATCTTTGATTATTTTTCAGACGTTACGCATTCTTTTTAGCACCGCCTAAATCCGAAACCTTAACCAAAGAATTTCATTCTTCTTTTTTAAATTGTTTGTATTTGTATTCGATAACAATTACATAAGTAGCAATTGCAATTACCGAAAGCATCCAAATTGTCATCCAAATTAACTTTGTATTTATATCTACATATACAAAAGCAGCAAAAATAGACATGATGACCAGCAATAATGTTGGGGCTGCAGCCAAAACAATAAGTCCAATGCGCGAACGCTTTTTATATTTCGCTCTAACAGCATCAATTGCTTTTGACATTGTTAAAGCTTCTTCTTGTTCGCTTATAGACTCTACAACAGTCTCTACCGACGAAGTCTCTGCTTGAATGTGATCTTGATCGTCACAAATCATAATTGTATTTTTTGCAAGCTCTTCATCAAAAAGTCTATTGATGCCACGAAGACCATCACGAGCATAAAGACCAATTAGGAAGAAGACAAAGAAGAATACCAATAAGGCTCCAATATCAAGCATCCAATACAAGAAATCAATATTTACAATACATTCACGAAGAGAGTTGATTCCATAAGTAAATGGAAGGAATGGAAATATGTTTTGAAAGGCTTGTGGCATTAATTGTATTGGGAACATTCCAGAAGAACCTGGAATTTGCATAATAACCAAAATACAAGCGATAGCTCTACCAACATGCTTAAAACATGCAGCTAACATATAAATTATGTTAACAAATACAAAGGCGATAAGCATGCATGACAAGACATATAAGACTGGATTTTCGCATTGAATACCAATTATTAAGTTTCCAAGAGAAACAAATAGTCCAGATATAAAAGCACCCACACTAAACAACATTCCTCTGGCAACATAAGCTTGTTTTGCATTTCACTTTTTACGCTTCGGAGGCTCAACTTCTGTCCTAAACAAAGCAATTAATACAATTCCCAAAACTCATAGGGCAAGATTGGTAAAGAAAGGTGAAATCCCCGTGCCATTATTTTCAATTGGGTTTAAGACTTCAGTATCTAACTTAACTGGTTGACTCATAAAGGCACCAACGGTTTGTGCATTTGCGTTGGTAAGCATCTTGACAAGATCTGGCGCGTTGGTTAAATTAGCTTGAATAGTTGCAGAAACTTCAAGCAAGACGTCATGAACCTTAACCATTTTTTCTGAAAAGCCAGAAGAAATAATATTAGACTCATAAAGCATAAAAGAAGCATCATCTAAATCACGAATGATTACTTCACATGAATTATTAATTGAAGTTAGCGCATTATATATATTATCTAATGAAGAATTCAGCTGCGATATCATGTGCAAAAGCTGCCCCAATACTACTCCTGGATATTCGCCTCTTTCAACGTATTCGATAACTTGCATTTCCAAAGCTTTAGATTTTTGCTTTGCATCATTGACAACAGAAATTAAATGGTCTGTTTGCTGTTTAATGTCAGACATTACACCACGTGCCGAAGCTATGGTGTCTTGGGCTTGCGAGATTGTGCCTTGACCCTTAATTATTACATTATTTAAGCCAGAAACATTGGCCGCAACCCTATTAATCCTGTCAGACATTGTATTTCCGCTATCGGCAATGTCGCTAACCAAAGCACTGGAAAGGTCAACTACCATTCCGGCCACTACTTCGGTTACTTTACCTACAAATTTTTCATTAATTTGCTTTTCAATTGTCGAAGACCCAGTATCTGTAATCTTTACAGCAGCACCATTTTCACGTTCATTTACATAGTATTTAACTTTTGCAAAATCACGATTCTCAGGATCTACAAAAATACGCGCAATACTATTACTAAAATCATCCGGCAAGATGATAGTTGCATAAACTTCTCCCGATTCAAGCTTGCGCATGGCTTCGTCTTCGTCCATAAAAGACCAGCCAAGCTGAGTATTATTGCGAAGTTGATCTTCAAGAACATCGCCAACTGCAATATGTCCACCAATAGAACTATCTACACCTTGATCTTCATTAAC
>JAZUHG010000016.1:0-3229 GCA_045641605.1 Phoenicibacter sp.
AAGGCCCCAGATATGGCTTGCGTGGCGAAGCTCTACTGTTCCATCATTGATATAAAGATATACACGCTTTTCTGAAACACCTTCAAAGATGATTCCGTCATAGCCAGCAAATTTAAGTTCTGGTGCGAAATGTCCGCCAGAGTTTGAAGCTTCGATTGTTCCTGTAAGTGGTGATTTTGCACAAACATTATAACGACCTGAGCTTGTTGCGAATGTTCCTGTAAGAGGACCAGTCATGAAGATAAGTTTGTTATCATGACCAAGAGGGTCGCACTTAGGATCACATTCTTCGAAGAAATATTTTGTTCCAAGACCACGAGCGCCAACATAGTCCTTAGCCCACTGCTCGTTTAATCTTTCTTTCTTAATTGTGCCGTTGTCTAAATTTACTCTAAGGAGTGTTCCAACATAACCGTTATTCATTATTTTGTTGCCTCCTCTCCAAATACATCCTTGAACTTGTCAGCAACAGCAGCTTTTCTATCTGTTGCTTCATCAGGATCAACAAAAACAATAGCTTTTCCTGGGCAATACTTAGCGCACTTAGGATCGCCACCGCAAAGGTCGCACTTGAAAACCTTCTTTACTTCTGGGTGGAAAGAAATGTTACCAAGTGGGCAAGCGTTCATGCACATCTTGCATCCAATACACTTGTCATAGTTAATAGTTCTTGCACCATTTTCATCTGTTGAAATTGCATGTACTGGGCAAACTTTTTCGCAGCAAGCATCTTCACACTGAAGACACATTACTGGAATTGCAACGGCAGCCTTTTCGTACTCAAGAACTGATACATTTGCCATCTTTGGATTGAACTCACCGTAGTGACCAAAAGAGCAAACCAGTTCGCATGTACGGCAACCGTAGCATTTTTCAGGCTTGATCATTAATTGTTTCAATTTAAGATACCTCCTAAAAATATATTGATAATAAACTTACTCCTAATTTAATTTTAATCTTGAAAAATAAGCTTTTCTACTGAGGAATCGCCCCATCTTATTGCTTTTTGGAATAAGAAGTGTTAAAATTATAGCAAAGTTAGTGCTTTATTATAACTAAAAAGCATAAGAAAAGGTAAAAATGGATTTATTACAGCTTAAATATTTTAATACAGTAGCCACAACACAGAATATGATGAAAGCAAGTAAGCTTCTTCATGTTAGTCAACCTGCAATTAGCAAAAATATTGCAAAATTAGAGGAAGAAATCGGTTGTCAGCTCTTTTATCGAAACGGAAAGAATATTTCGCTTAATCCGGCTGGCACAAAATTTTTGGAATGTTCTAATTCCGCAGTGGAATTGATAGAGAATGGGATTGAAGAGCTAAATTTGTTTGCTGGCGACATAGAACAAAGAATATATGTAGGTATTGCAGGCTCTTGTAGTCGCATGAGCGAATGCATTGCTAAATATAGCACTGATCATCCAAACGCTATTTTTGATATAAACGGCAACATTTGGAACGAAGAAAAACCAGATATAAATGAATACGATGTGATTGTATATCCAGACACAACAAACTATGCAAAATATAATGGCTACCCTCTATACATAGAGCATTACTATCTTGCAATGGATGAACATCATCCTTTAGCAAACAAAACAAAAATTACTATTAGTGATTTAAAAGATTTAGACGTTGTATATCTTCGTCACGCTAAATCAGTTGAACATATACAAAGAACAGTCAAGGCCTTAGCAATAAACTTCAACAAGACATATTATGTAAATACTCGTGAACTTCATATGCAAATGATATCGGAAAAACTTGCTGTTGGTTTTGTTCCAGAAGGCGCTACAAAAATGTATGGACAAGAAAATGGAATCATCCTTCTGCCTATTACAGATGATAGGTTTTATAGACAAGTAAACATTGCTTTTAAACGCGATAAGCGCTTATCGGAATCAGCAAAAGATTTTAAAGAATACACAATCAAGTATTTTAAGATAAAGGAGCAATAATGCTGAAGGTCAAAACTCCGGATGAGGTAATAAAAATTATCAACGACAATTTCAAGGCTAACAATAAAGTTGAAGAACTTGATCTTCTTAGTGCGCTTGGAAGAACTCTGGCAGAAGATATAAAAGCAAATGAGTTCATTCCAAACTTCACAAGATCGACAGTAGATGGATTTGCTGTAATTTCCAAAGATACATTTGGATGTAGCGAAAGCATTCCTGCTGTTCTTCCTGTTGCTGAAGAAATTGAAATGGGTGCAATGCCAACAAAGGCTTTGGCACATGATACTTGTGCCAAGGTTTCAACAGGTGGTGCCATTCCTGATAATGCTGATGCAGTAGTAATGCTTGAGTACACCGAAGATTACACTGATGGCACCATTGGCGTTTTTAAATCGGTCGCTCCAGGCTCAAATATTATTTACAAGGGTGATGATGCAAAACCTGGTGATGTTCTTTTTAGAAAGGGATTTAAGATTACAGCGCAGGATATTGGTTCTCTTGCAGCCATGGGCATAAGGCGTGTTAAAGTTGCATCAAAGCCAATCATTGGAATTATTTCTACGGGAAACGAGCTTGTTCCGTCGGATGTAGAGCCAAGGAATGGACAGATTAGAAATGTAAATTCTGATTTACTTGCAGCAATAGTCTTGGAGGCAGGCGCTAGCTACATAGACTATGGCATATTAAAAGATGAAGAATCGCTTTTATCAAATACTCTTGATAAGGCTTTAAAAGAATGTGATATGGTTTTAATCTCTGGCGGAAGTAGCGCTGGAGAAAAAGATAAGACAGCAGATGTAATTGCATCAAAAGGAGAATTGCTATTCCATGGGATTGCAATGAAGCCTGGCAAGCCAACCATACTTGGTAACGCAAAAGGAAAGGCAATATTCGGGCTGCCTGGTCATCCAGTTGCAAGCTATTTTGTTGCAAAGCTGTTTGTTAATCACGCCATTGCTAGAATAACAGGCAAAGAACAAAGTGCTTTTCATGTTAAAGCTGTTTTGTCAGAAAGCCTTGCCTCAAATCATGGTCGTGCGCAATATGGCGGAGTAAAACTTGTAAGAGAAAACGAAAACTTGATCGCAAATCCAATTCACAGTAAGTCAGGTTTAATTACTACTCTGGCGCAAAGTGATGGATTTTATGAAATAGATAGCGAATGTGAAGGAATAAAATCTGGTGACGAAATTGAGGTGTACGTCTATGGCATTTAAGTATCTAACCAACGTTTCTCTTGAAAAAGCAAAGATCGATTATTTAAGAA
>JAZUHG010000017.1:0-79840 GCA_045641605.1 Phoenicibacter sp.
GAATTCATATTTCGAAACCCCTGCAGCGTCTATTTATAGCTGGCGAACGCACGATGACATACCGCGAAGCCGTTGAGAAATAGAATTTCAAAATCTCTTCCAAAAGACAAAAAAAGTAGTATTTTTAATCATTTTAATGGTAGAATACGCAGTCCGTAAGTTTTGGTCGGTAATCAAAACAGAAAGGATAATAAATGAAAAAGGATATTCACCCAGAGTACATGGAATGTACAGTCACATGTTCATGTGGCAACACTTTCAAGACCAGATCTACAAAGCCAGAGCTTAAGGTTGACATATGTAATGAATGCCATCCATTTTTCACTGGTCAGCAAAAACTTGTTGACACTGGTGGAAGGGTTCAACGCTTCGAAGACAGATTCGGTAATGCTAAGGAAACTTTGGAAGCAAAAGCTGCGGAGAAAAAGGCTGCACGTGCTGCAGAGTTAGAAGCTGCTGAGGCAGAACGCAAAGCTAAGGCTGAAGAGAAAGCTGCTGAGAAAGAAAAGCGTGCTAAGGCTTATGAGGCTAAGGCTAAGAAGATGGAAGCTGAAAAGGCTAAAGAAGAAGCTGAAAAGCCAGCTGAGGAAAAAGCCGAAGGTGAGGCTCCAGCTGAGGGGTCGGAGGTTCAGAACGAAACTCAAAATACTCCAGCTCCAGAAGAATCTCCAGCAGAAGAAAAACCTGCTGAGGAAAAACCAGCTGAGGAAGCTCCTGCTGAAGAAGCTCCTAAAGAGGAGGAAAAACCAGCTGAGGAAAAACCTGCAGAAGAAGCTCCTGCTGAAGAAGCTAAACCTGAAGAAGATAAACCAGCTGAATAATGCTTGGTAGATCCAACATAAATAGTTCGTCGAATTCTAACGACGAAATTAGTAAGAAGTTTTATGAATTAAGCAAACAAGCTACTCTTGCCGAGAGCAATGGCGACTATCTTTCTGCTGTTAATTTATATTTGGCTGCATATGAAGCTGCTAAGAATAGCGAAGATTTACTTAAAGATGCTGTTGAAGGCATTAAAAAAGCTTGGAACATTGTGCTTGCTCAAAAGAACAGGCCGCTTGCAGAATATGTCTTCGATGCTTTGTGTAAGCATATTAAAGAACCTGAGATCAATACATATGCTGATCAACTTCATGATTTAATGTTGGACAAGCTTAAAGGTTTAGGCGTCCCTGTTGGGCATTTGCAAGATACAAATTCTGCCAATGATGCTCTTAATAAGATGAAGGACTTTATTTCTGGAATGGATGATAAAAAAGCTCAGGAACCCAAGCAAATTCAAAAGCCAAAAGAGGAAAAACACACAGAAAACAAATCTGCTGACAAAGATGCTTATTACATAAGGCGTGAAATTAATAAGTATGATAACCTTGTTGGTTTTGATAATGCAATTCAAAACATGCGTAAAACTGGAGTTGTTGGCAAGGAAAATTCCGAGCGTATGCAGCTTGTTGAGCGTCTAAATAAGGAACACGGTTTAAACAGAATTTCTTTTTCTGAAACAATGATTTTTACATCTCCATCGCGCGTGGATGCTAACCTTTTTATGGAGGCCACGGCTTCGGAGATTGGACTTCCATGCATTCAAATGCATATGGATGATAACGTTCAAGGTTCAAGCGTACTTTGCATGATGGCTCCTGCAGATAGCAATTTTAGGCTCAATCCAAGCAGGACTGGATTTAATGGTAAGGGTATTTTGATGCTTGAGGATGTTGACACTTGAAATTTCCCCGACGCGGAAGACATGCCTGCCGAAGACGGTCTGGCAGGATTTTTCAGTGCCCAAATGAGTAGGGGAATTGCCGAGGTTACAAACCTAATTGATGTTGCTTTGGACGACCCGAACATTTTGGTTATGGCTACTGTTGGGGATAAAGTCGACGAAGATGAGGTTCGAAAAAACCTTGGTGCCGACAATTTCACAATTGTTCGCATTGACAACCCAACAGATCGTGAGCGTGCAGCTATTTGGGCGAAGCTTGCGCAAGACCATCCTTCACTCCGTGCTTTTAGCACTCAAAAGCTAGTTGATTATTCAAAGAACATGTCTCGATATGACATCGAAGTTGCAGTTCACGAGGCGCTAGAAGATGCTTATAAATTGGGAATGAAAAAGGGTGAATACATTCCACTTTCAATTGTAAATATTGTTGAGCGTTTGGCTGACCATCAACCACTCGACTCAAGTGAGTATAAAAAACTCGAAGATGTAGCAACTGCTGATTTCAAAAAAGAACTCGAAAACATCGACGATATCTTAAAGTAAATGTTTGCATTAGAACTCATAGCCACTGCTGTTGGCGTTTCTATGGACGCATTTTCTGTCTCTGTTTGTAAAGGGCTAGGGATGCGCAAAGTTAATTTTGTTCAAGCTGGAATTATTGCGCTTGTCTTCGGAGGATTTCAAGCTTTAATGCCTGTAATTGGTTTTGTAATTGTCTCAACTTTTCAAGATACCCAAGAATTTCAAAATGGAATTATGCAAAATGCACCTTTAATTGCGCTTGTTTTGCTTGGATTTATTGGTGCAAAAATGATTTTTGACGCAGTTAGAGGTAAAAGTGCCGATGATGTTGCTCGTGCTCAAAAACAAAACGACGAAGGCACGGGTGCTTCAAAACTTAATCCAATTGAGCTTTTAATGTTGGGCCTTGCTACGAGTATTGATGCATTAATGGTTGGTTTTGCTTTTGCTATTATGCAAACTGATATGATTATTACAATTACTGTTATTGGCATTACAACTTTTATTTTCTCATTTGCAGGTGTTTTTATTGGACATTTCTTCAGCGCTAGGTGAGAAAAGCCAGCTTCGATTGCTGGTGGAGTGGTGTTGCTGTTGATTGGCCTTCGCTTCGGAGCCCAGTATTTAGGCTGATTTTAAGTTAAAATTGGTGGTATAATTACCCACCTGTTGATATTAAGAAAAAGGAGAAAAAATGGCAGATAAGAGAGTTTACGCGTTCGGTAAAGATCAAAACGGTAAGAATATTACTGAAGGTAATACCGATATGAAATGGATTCTTGGTGGTAAGGGTGCTAACTTAGCTGAAATGGCAAACTTAGAATTACCTGTTCCTCCAGGATATTCGATTACTTGTCAAACTTGTATGGAATATGCAAATGCCGGTAATGTTTGGCCAGATGGCGCATTGGATGAGATTTGGGGATATACAGAAAACCTCGAAGACAGGATGGGCAAGCGTATTGGCGATAAGGATGATCCTCTATTAGTTAGTGTACGAAGTGGTGCTCCATTTAGTATGCCTGGTATGATGGATACTGTTCTTAACCTTGGTCTTAATGACGAATCTATCAATGGTCTTATTAAGCAAACCGATAACCCTCGTTTTGCCTGGGATTCTTATAGACGTTTTATTCAAATGTTTAGTAACGTTGTTATGGGTATCGATGGTGACTTCTTCGAAGATGCAATTAATGCTGCTAAGAAGAAGAAAGGCGTTAAAAACGATACAGATCTTGAGGCCGAAGATCTAAAAGCTCTTGTTTCTGAGTTTAAGAAAATCTTTAGTAAGAATGTTGACGGCAACGAATATCCAAGTCTTGTTGTTGATGGCAAGGTAGAATTCCCTCAAGATCCTAAAGTACAACTTCAGTTGGCTATCGAAGCTGTATTTGGTAGCTGGAATAACGAGCGTGCTGTTTTATATAGGCAGCAAAATAAGATTGATGACAACCTTGGTACTGCTGTTAACGTTCAAACCATGGTTTTTGGTAATAAGGGTGATACATCTGCAACTGGTGTTGCATTTACACGTAACCCTGCCGATGGCAAAAATGAACGTTATGGTGATTTTTTGGTTAATGCTCAGGGTGAAGATGTTGTTGCTGGTATCAGAAACACAAGCCCTATTGCTGACCTTCACAAGGTTGACGCATTAAAGGAAGCTTCCGATGAACTTTATGCCATTTTTGAAAAGTTGGAAGATCACTTCCGTGATATGTGTGATATTGAGTTTACAATTGAGCAAGGCAAACTTTGGATGCTTCAAACTCGTGTTGGTAAACGTACAGCTCATGCTGCTCTTTCAATCGCTATTCAGATGGTTGAAGAAGGCTTAATCACTAAAGAAGAAGCCATTATGCGCGTTGAGCCTGATCAACTTGACCAACTGCTACACCCACAATTTAAGAAGGGTGCAAAATATGATGTTTTGGCTAAAGGCTTAAATGCATCTCCTGGTGCTGCTGTTGGTAAAGCAGTATTCAGTGCTGAAGATGCTGTTAAGGCTAAGGAAAAGGGCGAAAAAACTGTTCTTGTTCGCTGGGAGACTACTCCAGATGACTTAGCTGGAATGATTGCTGCCGAAGGTATTTTGACATCTCACGGTGGTAAGACATCTCATGCCGCTGTTATTGCTCGTGGTATGGGGGCACCTTGTGTTTGCGGTGTTGAAGCATTACAAATTGATGCCGCTAAAAAGCAAGCTAAGGTTGCTGGCACAAAAACAACCATCAAAGAGGGTGACATCATTTCTATTGATGGTATGACTGGTGATGTTGTTTATGGTGCTGTTGAGCTTCAAGAAGCAGAACTTACTGGCGATTTAGATGTAATGCTTAAATGGGCCGATGAGCTTGCTCGCATGGAAGTACATGCTAATGCTGATAATCCAAACGATGCTCAGTTAGCACGTGACTTCGGAGCTACAGGTATTGGCCTTTGCCGTACAGAGCACATGTTCCTAGGTGAGCGTAAGCAAATCATTCAAGACTTCATTCTTAGCGAAGATGATGACACTATGAGAGATTGCTTGAAGAAACTTCGTGATGCTCAAAGCGGCGATTTTTATGGAATGTTTAAGGCAATGGATGGTTACCCTGTAATTGTTCGCTTGCTTGATCCACCACTTCATGAATTTTTGGAAAGTGGCCGTGAGGTGGAAGTTGAACTTGCCAAACTTGAAGCTAAAGGTGCTGCTAAGGGCCGCATTGAAAAGCTTAAAGCATTTTTGGATAAGGTAGATAGTTTTGCTGAAGCTAATCCAATGTTGGGTATGCGTGGTTGCCGTTTAGGAATTATGTATCCTGAACTAACCCATATGCAAGTTCGCGCAATTTGTACTGCAACTGCTAAGTTAAAGAAGGAAGGCTTAAACCCTCGTCCTCAAATTATGGTTCCACTTGTTTCAGTAAATTCTGAGCTTGCTCATGTTCGCGACATTTGCGAAAACACAATTGAAGAAGTTGAGAAAGATTATGATTGTGAGCTTGATATCCCTATTGGAACAATGATTGAGCTTCCGCGTGCTGCTGTTACTGCTGATGAGATTGCTCAATATGCAGATTTCTTTAGCTTCGGAACAAACGATCTAACTCAAACAACATTTGGATTTAGTCGTGACGATGTTGAGAGTGAATTTGTTCCTAAATATTTGAAAGAGAAATTGTTAACTGCAAATCCATTTGCAACAGTTGATAAGGGTGTTGCAAAGTTAGTTAGCATGGCTACTGAGCTTGGTCATAAAGGCAACCCAAGCATCGAATGTGGTGTTTGCGGTGAGCACGGTGGAGACCCAGATTCTGTTAAGGTATTTAACAAAATTGGTCTTGACTATGTAAGTTGTTCGCCATTCCGTGTTCCAATTGCTCGCTTAGCTGCTGCTCAGGCTGTTATTGAACAAAGAGATGAGTAAGAGACTTTTAATAGTAATAAACAAGAATAATGAGGAGGCCGTTAAGGCCTCTTCGTGTCTTGAAGACTTTTGTAAGAAGAACAGCTATTCTTACGACAAATACGATGGCTGGGAAATAAGCGATCCTAAAAATTTGCCTGATAAAAATTTTGATTTGGCTGTTGTTTTTGGTGGCGATGGCACAATGCTGCGCACTTCAAATTTTATAGGTAGTAATGACATTCCAATTTTGGGTATTAATTATGGAAACCTTGGATTTTTAACAAATTCAAGTGAGCCTGGTATTGAAAAGCTTGTTAGTGATGCTTTGGATGGGAAGCTTAAGAGTGAGTCAAGATGTCATTTAATTGTTGAAGTGATTGGCGATAAGAACACAGATAAATTTATTGCTATGAATGAGGTTAGCATTAGGCGTTCAAAGTCTGGTCGTATTGTGGATTTCGGAATTAATATTAACGATGAGCATGTTTGCGAGCTCCGAAGCGATGGTGTAATTGCTTCAACCGCTACTGGATCTACAGCTTATGCATTAGCTGCTGGAGGTCCTCTTGTTGCCCCGACTTATAAGGGCGTAATAATTGTACCACTAGCTCCTCATACGCTTAATTCAAGACCTCTTGTCACAGATAAAGATGATGTTGTTGAATTCGATTTTACAAATGATAATAAAGATGAAAAGCTTGCAATTAGCGTTGACGGTGAGATTAAAAATATTAAAGGCAAGGTATTAAAAGTAGTTGTTCAAACTGACAAAAACGAAACTACCATACTTCGTTATTCTAACGACACTTTTTACAACAGAATTTCGAAAGTATTTTTCTAGGTGGCATAAATGAAAGAGCAAACTAAAAAAGATATTAGAAATATTCTAATAATTCTAGCTTTGGTTTTCTTTGATGTTTTGATATATATGACTTCGAAACAATTTCCTAATGAACCTTTAATTTTAAACAATGAAATTGAAGACAAAATACCTCTTGTTCCTGTGTTTATTATTCCTTACATACTATGATGAGTTTTAATTATTATTGTTCCTTTTTACATATCCAGAAAATCTGATAAAGCTTTTATGATTTATGTTTTTACATTTGCAATTTGTTTTGCGTTAACGTTTCCTTTTTATGTCTTTTTTCCTACAGCAGTAAAAATTCCAGTTTTTGAATCAACAGACTTCTTTAGTTGATTGTGCAACTTTGTTTATTCAGTTGATATACCGTTGGGGGCTGAACATAGCCAGTACTATCTTCCAAATAATTGCTTGCCAAGTGGGCACACTCTTGCGAGCATGATAATTATATACACTACCAGTACCTGCAAAAAAATTAAAAAGGGCCTCAAAATATTTATTGATATAACTATGGTCATCGTTATTATTTCTACAATTTTAGTCAAGCAACATGTTGTGGTTGATTTAATTGCTGCTATTATAATTTCAACTTTAGTGTTTTTTGTGGTAAGGTATTTCGTGAACAAATATTATGGGCGTAGACGCAATATATAAAAATATCGACGATAACATTCCTTACAAGCAGCTTGATGAATCTTTAGCTGAAGAGATTTCTCAAAACAAAGCGAAGGGTTGGACTTCGCCCTATGCTTTTAAGGATGAAGACATTGTTCGTCGCATTAAAAAAGAACACGACGAAGCCACAGTTGTCCGCCCTGCTTTTGATCGCGACATTGAAAAAATCATGTATGTACCTGCTTATAATAGGTATAACGACAAAACTCAAGTTTTTTCGTTCTTGCACAATGATGACATTAGCAGGAGAGGCCTACACGTCCAATACGTAAGCAAAATTGCGCGAAATATTGGGGGCCTTTTAGGCTTAAACACTTCTCTTATCGAAGCTATGGCCATCGGGCATGACATTGGACACACTCCTTTTGGTCATGTTGGAGAAAAAGATTTAAACAAAGTTTACAACAAACATACTGGAAGGTTATTTAACCATAATGTTCATTCTGTACGTGTTTTGGACAAACTTTATAAACGTAATTTAAGCCTTCAAACTTTGGATGGAATTTTGTGCCACAATGGCGAGATTGCAAAACAAGTTTTAGAAGTAAAACCGGTAAAGAACTTTGATGCCTTCGATAAAAAAGTTGAAGAGTGCTATGTTGATGAGAATGCAGTTTCGAAGCTTGTTCCAGGTACTTTAGAGGCTTGTGTTGTCCGAATTTCTGACATAATCGCATACCTTGGCAAGGACAGGATTGACGCGCTTCAAATTGGTGTTTTGGATGACGCGCAATGCTTCGATACAAAATGTCTTGGCCGCACAAACACTAAAATCATTAATAATATGATTGTAGACATTGTAGAAAATTCTTATGGCAAGGATCATATCCAAATGAGCAAGGAGATCTTTGAAGATTTGTGCCTTGCAAAGGATCAAAATGTTCAAGAGATTTATCTTAAAGAGGGAATGAGCGAAGATGCCAACCTTAACTTAGACACTATGACAACTCAACTTTATGAGAAGTTCTTGAATGATCTTAAGTCCGAAAACAAAGAATCATCCATTTACACTCATCATATTGCTAGTTTGCTTCGTAATTCAAATAACATCGCTGAAGAGTATATGAGCGAAGACCCTAATGACATCGTTGTGGATTACCTTGCTTCTATGACAGATACATACTTTATGGCAGTGTCAAAGCACTACTTCCCAGAATCAGATTCGGATTTATTTTTCCGCGGTTACTTTAAATAGAAACAAGCTATTTTGTTGGTTTTTTACTTTTCTTATTTGTAATTAAGTTATATATCAATATGAATATAACTACATATATTGTGCCAAGGATTCCAATACCTCATCATGATGTTATGTTAGGTAAAACAGAGAACAATGGATATGTGATATTCATACCTTCGGGGAGTCCAAAAACATAAACTTCAATGCAACCTATTCCCATATAAATAATGTAGGAAACTGGAAATACTCATCATTTTTTAATGTCTGGGATAAAGTATTTGCTTTTAATTAGTAGCATGCTTAAAAACATACCAAAACTGTGGTGCAGCATACTTGAGACAACATCGGGTTCAAGTAAATATTCCTCTGTGATAAAACTAGGATATATTAATGTTATTAACGAAAACAATATACAAGAATAAACAAGATAATGCAAAAGTATGTTGTTCTTTTTTCCAAACAATATGCAAAGAGGTAGTATTACCGAATTCAAGCCACAAACGGTTGTTGGAATTAAGCCTCATCAATTAAAACCTTCGACAGGAACAATGTATATGCATCGGATTGTTCATGCTACCCTGCATATAATTACAGAAATTAATTGAAGAATTGCTAAGATTTTAAAAGCTTTATCGTAATTTTTAATATATTTCAGGCCAAAATAGAATGCAATAACATTTAGTATAAGATAGCCTATGTGTTCAGGCCCGAAAAGTGCACCATAATACATTATCCCCCCTATGTTCTAATAGAATCAGCGGCTTTTGTTGCAAGCTCGTCGCAGCGTTCGTTTTCTTTGTTACCGGTATGGCCTTCAACTCAAATAAATTTATATTTATGCTCAGATAGAGCATCTAACAGTCTTTGCCATAAGTCTATGTTCTTAACTTTCTTTCAATTCTTTTTCTTCCAGCCTTCAATTCAATTTTGATTAAATGCGTCCACAACATATTTTGAGTCGGAAAAGATTTCAATTTCGCAAGGAAACTTTAATGCTTCAATAGCAACAATAACAGCCATCAGTTCCATTCTATTATTGGTAGTGTCCTTAAAGCCTTCACTGAACTCTTTACGTATTGTCTCGCCCGAGGCATCGGTATATAATAGCACGCAGCCATAACCACCTTTGCCAGGGTTTCCCCTGCATGCACCATCTGTATATATAGTTACCTTTTGCATATTATTTCCTTTTAAACTTCTTTTTTGCTACATCAAATACTTGTAGAACTTCAGGGATTCTAAACAATCAACAAAGAATCGCAATTATGATAAAGCTTACGCCACCGCAAACAATCAATTGAAGTATTCCGTTAAGCATGCTTGTTGTTCCAAGGTTAACATAGCTCATAAGTAAGTATCCAACTGCGCATCCAATTACCGATGCAAGCAAAACGCGAACGCCACTTCATAAAATATGGCCAATTCCGAAGCTTCCAATTTTCGCTTTAAGGATAATCATCAAAACAATGCAGACAGCTGTGTAGAAAATGAAATCTGCAAGAGGGATACCTGCAAGTCCGAAGGTTTTGACCTGTGTGCAGAATAACCAGTAAAAGAAACATTGTCCAACAACACTAATTACGCTAACAATTGCAAATATCGAAAACTTCCTAATGGAGGCATAAACATTGTATAAATACATTACAAGCGAATAGAATGGCAAGCTTATAACTCAACATTGCAATACTATTGCAACTGTTCCTACATCTGCGGCATTAAAGTTACCTGCGCGGAAAAGTGACATTAGAGGAACAGCGAAGGCACCCATCAACATTGCCAATGGTATTATGGCCAGGAGAGTGATAGTAAGTCCCATGTTGACTTGTCTTCGGAGTTTTTTCATATCATTTTTAGCTGAAGCATCGCTCATTTCTGTAAACATAGTTCTGGAAAGCGAAACTGCAATAACTCCGTATGGAAGTTGATACCATGTTCAAGCATATAGGATAGTTGCTGGTCCATTGTCGGATATGTTAAGGCTGAAGGCGTTTCTGCAAGTAAAGGCGATTAGCATTCCAAAAACATAGATGAAAGTTGGAATGGCAATTTTAATAGCTCCAAATAGGGCAGGGTCACGCAAATCAAAAATTGGTTTCCACTTAAATCCTGTTTTGATCAAGGCAGGAATTTGTACAACTGCTTGAACAGCAACGCCAAGCGTAGTACCAATCCCCAAAACAATTATTGCTAGCATTTGGTCGCTTTGGTATAAAACAGCATAAGCGCCGAAGGCTAGGATTACCACAATATTATTGATTGCTGGAGCAAAAGCAGGAGTGAAATATATGCGTTCGCCATTTAAGATTGCATTTAGAACACCGCCAATTCCATAGAAAAGCATCTGTATTGCAAAAATTCTAAAGAATATGACTGCAATTTCGCTTACCTCTGCTTGCTGACCAACAGTAAATGTTTGAGTTGTAATAACCTGTGGTGCAAAAATTGTCATCAGCAAAGAAAAGATTGCCATAAGAACAATTGTTATGTTTAACATATTACACGAGAAGTGGTTGCCACCATCTTTACCATGCTTTTCTTTTTCAAGCATAAAGATTGGTATAAAAGCAGCACCCAGTAATCCACCTGCAACAAGGTCGAAAATTATATTTGGCATGTTGTTTGCAACTTGATAAGCCGAAGTAATGACAGTATTGCCCAAAGCAAAAGCCATCATTCAAGTACGCAAAAGTCCTGTTATTCGGCTAGATAATGTTGCAACAGACATTGCAATAGTGCTTTTAGCGACAGATGAAGCAGTACTACTATTTTTCTTCGTTTCTTGCTTTGTCATGCTGATTATTTTAGCGTAATTTGAAGGTGTTTTACCTTTATTTATTTACTGATACGAGGCTTCGGTGTCGCCATTCATTCAGGAATTTAGCTCGTCTTCGGTAACTATTACGATTGCTTGATAGTTCAGTTTGTTATAAATGCTTTCGACAGTACTTAACTTATACGTTTCAGTTCCGTTAATAGAATCTGCAATTGTCAAAGTTGAGTTTGTTCTATTGAAACCTGTTATTAAAACACTATGGGTGTTTTCGTATCATTTGTAATTGTCCCTTTGAGACAAAATGTTATATGGCTCAGACATATCCAGTGTGCTTCAGATTTGTACTGGGTTACCTCTTTCTATATATGCAAGTAAGTCTGCAAAATTTTTGCCACTTACATTAAAAGCTTTAAATTTAGAGTTGTTTGCAGATAAAAAGGAGTCTGCTAGGTGTTTTATTCCTGGAGACATGATGGTTCCACCTGGTTCTTCGGTGCACGGGTCTCCTTCGTAATAATTTACTCAATCATAGTAGCTATATTCAAGATAGTTATTAATTAATGTTGATTTTTTCAAGTTAAAACCATAGTAATTTAGCATATTCGTCAATGCCAATATTTCACAGCCTGCTGGGTATTCGGGATATTGATAAGTGATGGGAACTTGAAGTTGCTTGCTTTCCAAATTTAAAGAAGGTAGATTAAAGACACAATCATATTGCCTTTGGGGAAGAGTTAGTGCGTCATTGTAAGCTTGTATTTCTGCCGCGATTCGTTCTTCCTCTTCTTGTTGAAGTTGTATTTGATAGAGTCTTTCAAGTTCTTTGTTGTAATGATCCACAGCAATAAATATAGTAAGAACTATAATGATAATAATCGCCAACGCAATTCCAATTGAAATAAGTGTTCCTTTTGGATGTCCTCATTTTTTGTTGGCTTTAGTAAGAATTTTAGATACTGTATTATAAATTCATTTGCCAATAAAAATTGCTGCTTTACTTATGGTATTACAAATAATTGTTATTAAACCAAGTAATATATCCTTTATGTTGTTTTTATCGTGTTTTTTAGGAGACATGTTTCTTTAGATCTTCAACTTTATCAGTCTTTTCCCATACAAATTCTGGAAGTTCGCGGCCAAAGTGACCATAGTTCGAAGTTTTCCTGTATATTGGTCGCCATAAATCCAGCATGTCTTGTGTAGCAGCAGGTCGAAGGTCAAAACATTGCGATACAGCATATTCAATTTTATCAATGGGAGCAGTATTTGTTCCAAAACAATCAATAAAAATAGATGTTGGATGTGCGACACCAATTGCGTAAGCAATTTGAATTTCGCATTTATCGGCAAGTCCGGCAGCAACAATGTTTTTAGCAACATAGCGTGCAGCGTAAGAGGCACTTCGGTCCACCTTCGTGCAATCTTTACCGCTAAAACATCCGCCCCCATGGTGACCGGCCCCGCCGTAAGTGTCAACGATAATTTTTCTTCCAGTAAGACCGCTATCTCCAGCAGGTCCTCCCAGAACAAAACGTCCAGTTGGATTAATGTAATATTCGATATTTTTATCGGCAGCAATTTTTGCTTCATCCAAAACCGGTTTTATAACTTTATTCATGACGTCTTCTTTAAGTTCGAATTCTTTCACGTCTTCGTCATGTTGTGTAGACAAAACAATATTGTTTACAGCTACTGGTTTGTTATCTTTATATTCGATAGTGACTTGAGTTTTTCCATCGGGACGAAGGTAGGGAATTATCCCGTCCTTTCTTGCAATGGCAAGTCTTTCAGATAATCGATGCGCTAGATAAATTGGCATTGGCATTAGCGTATCTGTTTCATTACATGCGTATCCAAACATAATACCCTGGTCGCCCGCACCAATTTGGTCATATTTATCTTCGCTATTTTCTTTTGCTTCGAAGGATTGATCAACGCCAAGTGCAATATCTGGACTTTGCTCATGAACTGTATTTTGGACACTGCAAGTTTCGGCGTCGAAGCCATATTCTGCATGAGTATATCCGATGTCTCGAATAACATCACGAGCAATTCTAGGAATATCGACATAAGATTGAGTTCGAATTTCACCTGTTACCATTACAAGTCCTGTGGAAACAAGTGTCTCACAAGCACATCGGACTCTTTTAACATCAGCTTTGCCATGTTCATCTTCAAAATTACGAGCTTGGAGTTGTTTTTCACGGGCAATTAGCTCATCTAAAATAGCATCAGAAATTTGGTCACATATTTTATCTGGGTGACCTTCAGTAACACTTTCTGATGTAAACAAATAATTCGAGATATCTGCCATTTCAACTCCTAAATTTATGCAACTTTCGCCAGTTGATGCATTATACTACAAGTTTATGAAACAGATATTAATAACATTGGCTGCTGTTGTGTGTTTATGCGTTACATTTTTAAGTGCTGGAATTGTTCTTTGCATGACAGTGCCTCAAATTACCGAAAATTTGTCACGCGCAACTGCAACTGTAGATACAGCTCATTTTACTCGAGACCAGCTTGTTAAGGTTGCCAACACGACCAGGGCTTTTGTCGCTGGCGAAGTTGACAAGAATGATATATATTCAATCGTTCAAGAAATTAATCAAGAAGCAAAGACAGAGTTTTCGAACTTAGAAGGCTCGGATTTTGCAGCGGTATCTGATGAGTATTCTATTGATTCAACAGCCATTTCGCACCTACAGGATGTTAAATCATTATTCGCGAATGTAAAGATCGCTTTTGGTATCTGCCTTGTTGGGGCAATTATATTTTTGATCTTATTATTGGTCTTCTGTGGCAGAAGTGCTTTTGGACGTGCTTTGATGTGGTCTGGCTTGATTGTTTTGATTGGCTTGGTAATCTTAGCTGTTTGAGCTATTGCCGACTTCAATAGCATGTTTAATTGGTTACATTCGCTGTTTTTTGCACAAAATAGTTGATTCTTTAGCGGAAAGTCATTGTTAATCTCTATGTATCCAACCGCATTTTGGGTTGGTATGGCTGTAATTTGCATTGTAGTTTCTGCTGTTTTATCAACAATTTCGTTAACTGTCGGAAAAATTATCAAATAGGGGTTTTATGAGTGACACAGAAGTAAGAGTACGTTTTGCACCTTCACCAACTGGCATGTTGCATATTGGTGGTGCAAGAACTGCTGTTAATAATTGAGCTTATGCCAGGGCTAAGGGTGGAAAATTTGTTCTTCGTATCGAAGACACAGACCTCGCTCGTTCAACAGACGAAAATACTAAGATCATTTTACGTGCTATGGATTGGCTAGGTCTCGATTATGATGAGGGTCCTGTTGTTGATGGCCCTTATGGTCCGTATTTCCAACTTCAACGTTTGGATTTATATAAAGATGCCATTAAAGAACTTTGAGAGAAAGATTCCGCTTACCCTTGTTTTTGCACTAAAGAAGAAATTGATGCAAAGCGTGAAAAAGCTATCAAAGAAGAGGGCGGCTATAGCGGTTACGATAGAACTTGTCGTTCGATTCCTCGTGAAGAAGCTCAAAAACGCATGGATGCTGGCGAGCCATTTGTTTGGCGTCTAAAAGTTCCTCTTGACCATGAGCCAATTGAGTTTGATGATGCTGTTTATGGACATATGTCTTTTCCAGCCGATGTAATGGATGACCTTGTTCTTACTCGCGGAGAAGAAAACATCCCAACATATAACTTTGCTGTTGTTGTTGATGACTCAGCAATGAAAATTACTCATGTTGTTCGTGGCGATGACCACCTATCAAATACTCCTCGCCAAATTTTGATTTATGAAGCATTAGGAAAACCAATTCCTGTGTTTGCTCATCTGTCTATGATTTTAGGGCCAGATGGCAAAAAGCTATCCAAGCGCCACGGATCAACTTCGGTAGAGGAATACCAGGCAAGAGGTTATTTACCAGATGCTCTTGTTAACTTTTTAGCGCTTTTAGGATGGTCATTAGATGATAAAACAACCATTATTCATCGTGATTTGCTTTGTTCTGAATTCGATTTGTCAAGGGTTACTCGCAAGGATAGTATTTTTGATGAGAAAAAGCTTGACTGGATGAATGGTTGCTATATTCGTGAGATGGGGCCAGACAAACTTGCAGAAATTTCTAAGGAATGGTTTGCAAAAACTTTAGTTCAAGCTAAAGCAGAGGCTGCCGAAGGCACACGCATCGTCCCTAGTTTAACTAAAGAAGAACTTGAAGAGCTTGATAGGCAAGTTAAAGAGTTTGACGAAGCTGCCGTAGAGGAGCAGATGAAGTTTGTGGAGAGCAACTTCGATACATTTAAGAAAACTTGCCCATTGATTATTGAGCGTTTAGATAGGCTTGATCAAATTCCATCGAAACTTAGTTTTATGTTCTGAGGACCGAACTTGATATTAGATGAGAAATCAAAGGTAAAGGTTCTTGATAAGAATATTGAAATTACGAAGAAAGTTTTAGATGAAGTTTATGAAATATTTAATGATGAATCAATTGATTGGACATGTGATGCTCTGCAAGGCAAATGTCAAGAACTTTGTGAGAAGTTAGAGCTCAAACCACGGGATGTATTTCAGCCTATTCGTGTAGCAATAGCAGGAAATATGGTGTCGCCACCTTTGTTTGAATGCGTTGAGCTTATGAAACGTGAGGATGTATTAGCCAGAATTGACTGAGCCAGATCTTAGTAAACTTAATTTATATTTTTGAATGTTTTCTTCTAAGCCTTTTTCATCAAGATCATGAATTGTAAATAGAAAATTATTAAAAGTTATTATGTATTCGTGTTCGATGTTATAAGACAAGTTATATATCAACTTTAATGATAATGTCCTTCGAAAGTTGTCTTCTATATCGTTAAGATTTACGCCAACAGTTGTTTTAAACACACTTTGAGTCATCATTTTTGGGAAGTTGTCTCTAAATCGAATCAATACTTCGTCTTTGTTAATAATTATTTTTGCGTCAATTTTATTTTTAGCTATATCATCGTCTTGGTATTTAGATATTAAATAAATACATTCTTCTACTATTAGATATATTCTTTTAGCTGTTAACTCATGTAGATTATTATCTTTGCAAAAGTTAGAAATTTGTTCGAAGACTTCATCTGCATTTTCCTTATTCTTGTGTTCTATCTTTAATATTGGATTGTGTTTAGTTACTAAGCATGTAGAAAAGTATAAGTCATCATCACTTTTATGAAATGCTTTATCAAGCACAAGTGCAATAAGTGAAAATATGCATTGTATAACTTGTGCAACAGGTAAAGCCATAAGCACACCTACGATACCAAACATATTCGAAAGTATATATCCCAGCAATACAGGGAAAATTAGATATCCCAAAATATTTAGAATTATTGGTGAAACATTGTGTTTTAAACTCTGAAGAATTTTTACACAAATCCTGAATATCGAAAAGAAAGGAAGATATATAGCAATTCAGAAGATTGCAGTTTTTGTAAACTCATATGTATCTGGATTTTGAGTATACATATAAGCAATGTTGTCAGAAAAGAATCCAATGAATAGTGAGATAGGCAATATAGCTACAGCAAGCATTTTAATAGCGCAGTTTAAAACTTTCCGACATTCCTTAAAGTCGCATTGTGAGCTATACATTCCAAACAAGACTAATACGCTTGTGCAAATTCCCGTAGATAATGTAGTAATAAAATTTCTAAAGTTCATTTGCATTGAAAAAGACGCCAATCCATGTACTGATTGATCGAAATTTAATATTAAACCGTTCATTAAAATAGGAAATATTAATAAACAAATTCCTAGAGTCATGTCCGGCATAGCTTGTTGAATTACTGGTCGAAGAAGTTCGAACTTAAGCTTTTTTGGCTTCAGATTAAATGTGTTATTTTTATTTAAGAAATGTATTATTAATATTCCTACAGAAATATAATAGTTTAAACTATATATAATTCCAAGTCCCTCCAGGCCACCTTCTATAATTTCAAAATTTATAAAACATCCTGCAAAAGTCAGTAGAAGCATCGTTATGTACGACGTATAAACAAATTTGTGACCTCCTTGTAAAAGGGCAACTTGAGGTAGAACAAATGAAAGACAATATGCTGGGGTTCCAAGAACAATTAGTTTTAAATAACTCGATGTTTGCGGAAGTAAATGGGCAGCATTTCCTCTAGCTCCAAAGAAAACACAAATATCATCAGCAAATATATTTACAAGAATAATAATACTTATAGAAATAATTATTACTGTAACTAATGATATAAAGAATGAACCTTGAGCCTCTTTCTTTTTTCCCTTGCTTAAGAATGTTGCAACGGTAATTTGTGTTCCAGCCGAAAACATTGAGCCAATTATGTATTGAAAGTTAACATAATTTGTAGCTAGACCATATGCAGAAAATTCTTCAGTATCTAAATATTGTCCAATAAATATGCCTTGGATAAATGAAGTAGCTTGAATCGTAATCTCTACCAAGAAAACGGTAAGCATAAGAGATAGGAATGCGCGTTTTGTAATATCTTTATTTTTCATTGCTTATATTATATCTTTTCTCCTGAAAAATAATACAATTCATTGTCACGAATTATGTAAATATTAAAATTATTACGTCAAATTTCAGCTTCTACTTCAGCTTTCATAAGTTTGCGACTTACTTCCATTGCGTGCGAAGTGTGATGCGAATTAATTGTTTCTTTACTTGAACCATGAGCGACAATAAATACGCCACTAGTTTTTAGAAGTGAATAAACCTTATCTACAAGTTTTTGTTTATCTGTCAAGTGAGGGTAGACGTTATACATAATTATTGTATCGAACTTCCTGTCAGTTTCTCACTGAAGTAAGTCATCACAAATGAAATTTTCGGACTTATGATTTTCTTTGGCAATTTTTATCATTTCTTCGGAGACATCTATGCCTGTGTAGCTTTTTAGCCCAGCTTTGTTTAGGGGTTCGTACAGAACTCCTGTGCCACAACCTACATCAAGTAGGTCTTTATCTTTAATTTGAGATTTAAATTGCTTAACAATTTTTTTTGCGCCTTGCGCATCAGCATTTTTATCATCCCAAGTTGATGCAAGTGAATCAAAAAAGTCTTTTATTTTATTAATATTATCCATTTATATTAGTTTGGCTGGCACTTCAAATATATCTTCAATTAGATCATTTTTAATAATTGATTTGTTTCCAGTCTTGATTACGTGTCCATTTTTCATAAAAATGAACTCATCAGCATAGATTTTAGCAAGTTTTAAGTCATGAATAACACAAATTATGCATTTATCTTTATCCTTAGTTATTTTTTTGAGAATAGAAAATAGCTCATGCTGCTTTTTCACATCAAGATTATTAGTTGGTTCATCCATTAACATTATTGGTGTGTTTTGAGCGAAGGCACGCGCAATACTTACGCTTTGAAGTTCGCCTCCAGACAAATCACTTGTCATTTTTAGACTTAAATGATTTAAGTTAAACATATCAACAGCATGTGATGTGGCTTCGTAGTCTACCATTGATGGTGCGATGTTGATATATGGCTTTCTTCCTAGCAAAACAGAATCATAAACGCTTAGCGAATTTCCAATGTTTAACTGGGGGATATGAGAAATGATTTTTGCACGTTCTTTGTCTTTAAGGTCACGGATCGATGTATTTTTATAGATAATTTCGCCATGGTATGTCTTGTTAATATTGCTTATGCAATTAAGAAGGGTAGATTTTCCACTTCCATTTTGACCTAGAATTGCATAAATTTTACCTTTATCAAAAGACAAGTTTGCATTGTTCAAATTAAACTTTGAATCTTTTTCGTATTTGAAATTTAGATTCTTAATTTGCAATATGTTTGCGGGTTTTGCCATTAATTTGCTTTCTTTATTAATATCCAAATAAATATTGGTGATCCTATAAAGCTTGTTATGGCTCCGATGGGAAGGACGGCACCAGGTAGAATAATTTGCGAAATTACATCGCTTAGTAGCAGTAAGCCAGCTCCGCAAAACGCACTTGACGGGATTAAGTATTTGTAGTTTGAACCAACAAACCTTCTCATTATGTGTGGGGCAATCAATCCAATGAAGTTTATTGTCCCACAAAAAGCAGTTACACATGATGCACCAAGTGCTGCAATTACCAAGTGGCGTAGCCTCGTCTTCGATACGTTGATTCCAACGCTGTGGGCTGTTATATCGCCGCACTCCAAAGCGTTTAGATTCATAGAACTAAAAAGTGAGTATAGCAAAACGCAGAGTAACATAATTGCCATGAATATCAAGTTGGGGTATGAGACTCCTTGTACGCTACCGAAAGTTCAAAATACAACTTCTGCTACTTGGGAACTATCAGCGAAGTATTCAATTAAGGCAACCAAGCCGCCAAAGAAAATTGACATGGCAATTCCGCAAAGAATGATGCTTGTTGCGTTAAACTTTCTCAATTTTGAAATTAAGAAAATTATTAATGTTGGAATAAGAGCAAATATGAATGCAAAAAGCACAACAGAAATTGAAGTTCCAAATAAGCTTGCGCCAAAAACAATTGCTATACAAGCTCCACATGAGGCACCTTGTGAAACGCCAATTGTCGAAGGGGCAGCCAATGGATTGCCTAATGAACTTTGCAAAACACAACCACATACTCCCAGTATGCTTCCTGCCAACAGTGAACATAAAACATGAGGAATTCGAAGGTTGAATAAAACTACATCTGCATTGGAGTTTGGATTTCCGGCAAGATTGTTAACTAATTCGAAAATATTTTGATTACTTGATCCAACTGATAAATCAACCAAAATCAAGATTATAGTTATGATTCCAACCGTAAAAAGAGCCCACCATTTTTTCTTTGTGAGCTTGTTGTAAACATGACTTATATCTGCATTAACAGAGATTGTTTTAGATGTTTGCTTTGCCAAATGTAATACCTCTTGCTTTTAGTTCTGGATATATGTCCTTACCTAAAAGAGTTTTAATAATTTCGCTATATTTTTGTTCCAGGTCAAGGTATGCAAATTTGTCTGGGTAAAGCATTTTTGCTGTCATAAACATTTCACAAAGGCCATATTCTGAATTTGTTCCATTATTGTTAAATGTTCCCGCAACATAAACATTCTTGTTTTTAAATGCTTTGAGATTAGCAAACACGTCAGGATTATTGTTCATGTCGTCTTTAACCTTATTAATGTTTGTGCAGTCAAGAACAATATAGTCTGGGTTTCAGCTAAGAATTTGTTCCAGGCTTGTGTCGTAGGCGCCTTCGAAATCTGGAATATCAGAAACGCTATTTGCCTTTATAGCTTGATATACAGAAAAATTCGATATAGTTCCTGTTATGCCTTTTGAGCCTTTATAATTAATGGCGCCACGATAAATACTAGCTGTATCACCAAGGCATACATTTGAGACTTCGCTATAAATTTTATTTAGCCTGCCAAGTAAAATATTGGCAGTTTCATCGGTATCAGTTGCCCTAGCTACTATTTGTATCGATTCTCATAGACTCGTTTGCAATATTTCATTAAGAGTGGACACTCCAACTACAGGAATTTTAGTCTTTTCTTCTAAGTCATCACATTCTTCTGCACTTCTGGAAGAAATAATGATATCTGGTTGAATTTCTATAAGTTTTTCAGTGTCTACATCAATTTCGTTTATATGATTTCCGTTGTTTGTAGTAGGCAGTGATGAGAATAGCTCAGGATTTACCAAGGTATAAGGACGAAGTTCAGTAGGTCTGTCCATTTCAGTTATGGCGCATAGTTTATCGATAGCACCTGCATAAACAACCAACCTGGTTGCGCTTCCCACAGTTGCAACTCTTTCAACATTTTTAGGGATTGGTACGTCTCTTCCGTATGAATCTATAATGTAATTTTTATATTTCTCTCTGTCTCTAATACCGCAAGAATACATAGGGAAACACATCGCACAAATTAGCAGTCCAGAAAGTGCGAAAAACATTAATCTTTTTGAAATTTTTAGCATGAGCTTATTTTAGCATTTTTATATCTTTCTTTTTCTAATAACTGGACTTATCTAAATAATGTTAAATTGCTTGATTGGTGTATAATTTTGCGCATGGACAAAATTAGAAATACTTATACGGTAAACGTTGGTGATATAAAGATTGGCAGTACGAATCCAGTTGTTGTTCAAAGCATGTGTAGTGCTCCTGCTGAGGATTTTAATAAAAATCTCGATCAAATCAAACAATTGAATGAGGCAGGCTGCGAGCTTGTACGTGTCAGTGTGCCTTCGCAGACTGCTTTAAAGTGTTTCGAAAAACTATGCAAGATAAGTTCAGTTCCGCTAATTGCTGATATTCATTTTCGTCCTGACCTTGCCATAAGGGCTATCGAAGCAGGGGCTTCGAAGATCAGGATTAATCCTGGTAACCTTGGTGGTCTGGATAAAACCGATGAGATTATTAAAGTTGCCTCGAGCCACAAGGTTCCAATTAGGATTGGTGTGAATGCCGGCTCTTTAGAGGACGATCTTAAAGCCAGGGAAGATATGTCGTTGGCAGAAAAACTTGCGGTATCTGCCAAAAGATATGTTGATTATTTTAATGAGCATAATTTTAGGGATATTGTTGTTTCCTTGAAGGCTCATGATGTCAATACATGCGTTGAAGCTAATAGAGAATTTGCAAATCTTATGCCTCAAGTTCCTCTTCATCTTGGTATTACAGAGGCTGGAACTAAAGATCAAGGCATTATCAAATCTGCTGCTGGTCTTGGTATTTTACTTAGCGAGGGAATTGGTGATACCATTCGCATTTCCCTAACCGATAACCCAGTCGAAGAAGTAAAGGCGTGTTATTCATTGCTTAGTGCGCTAGATTTGCGTAGGGTTCATCCTGAGATTATTTCATGTCCTACTTGTGGCCGTACTAAGGTTGATTTAATCAAAATTGCAAATGAAGTAGAGTCAAAAATTTCTAACATTAAAGCTCCAATTAAGGTCGCTGTAATGGGATGCGTTGTTAATGGTCCAGGAGAGGCCGAAGGCGCAGACATCGGCGTTGCATGTGAGCTTGGTGGTGGGTCTATTTTCAAGCAAGGTAAAGTTATTCGAAAAGTAAAGGAAAATGAAATAGTTCCTGCATTGCTAGAAGAAATTAGTAAAATAGTCGACTAACGATGAAAGGTTGCTATGAATAAGATTATCAAAATGAGTGAAATGTATGTTCCAACATGCAAGGAAATTCCTTCCGAGGCTGAAATTGCTAGTCATAAATTAATGCTTAAAGCTGGTTTTATTCGTAAAACTGCAAGTGGTGTTTATACTTTTTTGCCTTTGGCAAAGCGTGTTTTGGAAAAAATCGAAGATATTATTCGCGATGAAATGGACGCTACTGGTGCTCAAGAAATTTTGATGCCCGCATTGCAGCCTGCCGAACTTTGGCATGAGAGTGGCCGTTGGAATGACTATGGCCCAGAACTTATGCGCTTAAAAGATAGGCATGAGCATGATTTTTGCCTTGGACCTACACATGAGGAAGTTATAACTTCGCTTGTTCGCAATGAGCTAAAGTCGTACAAACAGCTTCCTACAACTTTATACCAAATTCAAGTTAAGTTTAGGGATGAGATTCGTCCTCGCTTCGGACTTTTGCGAGGTCGTGAATTTTTAATGAAAGACGCATACAGTTTTCATAGCAGCCAAGAAGATCTGGACAAGATGTATGCTCGCATGATGAAGGCTTATGAGAACATTTGTGAGCGATGCGGTTTGGAATACCGTGCTGTTGAGGCTGACAGTGGCCAAATTGGTGGAAGTGTTACTTGCGAATATATGGCTTTGGCTGAAAATGGCGAATCTGACATTGCCTTTTGTGATTGTGGTTTCGCAACTGATACCGAAGTTCTTCTAAACGGCGAAGAACCTGCCGAAGACCAGGAATACATCTGTCCTAAGTGTGGCAAAAAATGCAAAACTGCTAGGGGTATTGAGGTTTCTCAAGTCTTTCAGTTGGGTACTAAATATTCGGAAGCCATGAATGTTAATTATGTTGGTGAAGATGGCAAAGAGCATCCTTTTATTATGGGTTGCTATGGTGTTGGAATTACTCGACTCATGGCTGCTGCAATTGAACAATGGAATGATGAAAATGGAATGATCTGGCATCATAACATTGCACCTGCAGAAGTTTGCTTGATTCAATTAACTGACAATACCGAAGTCCAGGATAAAATTGTAAAAGGCCTTACAGATAAAGGTTTGCAAGTTTGCATTGATGATAGGGATGAGCGTGCTGGATTTAAGTTTGCAGATGCCGATTTAATTGGATGGCCATTCCAAATTGTTCTTGGAAACAAGAGCCTTGATAAGGGCAATGTTGAGCTTAAGATTCGAAAAACTGGTGAGCGTAGCGAAGTCGCTGTTGATAAAATTGTCGATGAGATTGAAAAACTCTGCAAATAATGTCTGAGATTAAAGCAATATTATTTGATAATGATGGCACTGTGGCAGACACAGAAGAAGCCATATTGATATCTTTTCGATATATGCTTGAAAAAGTTTTGGGCAAATGCTCGGATGCAGATGTTGAGAAGTTTAAAACTTTAATTGGCCTTCCTTCCTACGATCAATTTAAGGAATTTTCTAGTGACGAAGATAAGATCCAAGAAATGCTTAATACTTATAGAGCTCATAACAATAACATTCTGGACGACTATCAAAAGAATTTCGAAGGTCTTCCAGAAGTTTTAGAAGAACTTTATAACCAGGGTTATTATCTTGGTATTGTCACTTCGAAAAAGCACGACACTTGCGTTCATGGCTTACAAACTTTAGGGATAGATAAATTCTTTAAATATGTTCAAGGTCCCGATGATTGGGATGTTCATAAGCCTAATCCAGGTGCACTTACACATGCTTGTGAAGTTATAGGCTTTACTCCTGCTGAGACTTTATATGTTGGTGATAGCACATATGACTTAAAAGCAGGCAATGGAGCAGGTTGTAAGACTTGTGCTGTTCTTTGGGGTGTCTTTCCTCGAGAGCCTTTGGCTGCCGAAAACCCAGATTACATTATCTCTAAGCCTTCTGAGTTATTAGAAATTCTCTAGAATTCTCATCAATTTTTTTGATTTCAATTCAAATCGCGTCTTCTGGCATTTGATTTTTGAATTTTTCTGCCCATTCGATGAAGGTTATAGCCTCGTCTTCGATAGCTTCATAAAAGCCAATATCTTCAAGATCTTCAGCCTTTTCAAGTCGATATAGGTCGAAGTGGTTTAGGGTAGCGTTGTCACTTTTATATTGAAGCTGAATATTAAATGTGGGACTTTGAACTTGGTCTTTAATCCCAAGAGCTTCACCTATATATTTAACGAAAGTAGTCTTGCCAGCACCCAGATCGCCAGTGAGGCAAACAATAGTTCCAGGATTTAATTGCCTACAAAACTCATTTGTAAATCCTTTAAGTTCTTCTAGATTGTTTATTCTAATTATGTCCATAGAAAGGAAGAGCCCCTTTCGGGGCTCTTAAATTAAAATCCGATTGTGTAGAAACGAACTACCATGTATACGGCAGCAATTGCTACTGTGACCAACATCATCGGGAAGCCAACCTTCGTAAATTGCATAAACGTGATTGGATAACCATTCTTCTTTGCAATATCGGAAAGTACAACATTAGCACTTGCACCAATGAGAGTTCCATTACCACCAAGACAAGCACCAAGCGATACTGCCCATCACAGAGGCATGATATTATCGATAGTTCCTTGCATTGCAGCAATAATTGGAAGCATAGTTGCACAGTATGGAATGTTGTCAAGGAATGCCGAAATAACGGCTGAACCAAAGAGCAAAACTAACATTAGAACAAATACATCGCCACCTGTTACATCAATTAAAGCTTGAGCTAGCATTGCAATAACGCCGGTTTCTTTTAGAGCACCAACGATTACAAATAGACCTGCAAAGAATGTAAGAGTTGTCCATTCTACGTCAAGCAATGCTTTTTCTACGCTGCAACGTGAAAGAAGCAGCATTACACCAGCAGCACTCATTGCGATGATGCTTGATTTTAGACCTAATGTGTCATGGATCATAAAGAAAACAATTACCAAGAAAATCATAATAACGCTTAGTGTCATTAGGTATTTGCTCTTGATTTCTTTATTGGCATCCATTGTACGAATTTTTGCTCTGTCGTCTTCATGTACTTCCATTTTACGGCCATACATAAAGTAGAACATTACAATTACAACAATTAGGATTATTACAACGCATGGTGCATCAACCATGATGAAGTCTGCAAATGATAAGTTAGCTGCAGAACCAATCATAATGTTAGGTGGGTCACCAATTAACGTAGCTGTACCACCAATATTAGATGCCAATATTTGTGTTAGAAAGAATGGCACTGGGTTTTGCTTCATTAATTTGCAAATTGTAAGTGTCATTGGTCCAATTAATAATACTGTTGTTACATTGTCTAAAAATGCTGAAAGAACAGCTGTTAGAATAACGAAAAGCATCATAACTCTTCACGCTCTACCTTGAGCAATTCTTGCGCATTTAATAGCTAGGTATTCGAAAATACCAGATTGCTTTACAACAGCAACAAATAGCATCATTCCGAACAAAACACCCAGCGTATTGAGGTCGATGATTGAATCAATTGGTACTGATTCAGCTACGGCTTCGGCGCCTTCGGGGTCTGTAAAGGTTACAAGACCAAAGATAATGACCAGCATAGCACCAACAATCGCAACAACAGAGCGGTGAATTTTTTCGCTCATGATGATAACCATTGCAATTACGAAGATAGCAATAGCTGCTCATTGCACAACAGTTAAACCTAAAAACATAATTTCTCCTCTGATTAGCTCAACGCGTGAGATTATAACAAAAGATTACAGAAATTTTATGATTATATTTTTGGGTCATTTGCTGGTGATTTATGCGATAATATGCGGTTGCGCTCAAAATGAAAAAGCGCATATTGGTTATTGTGAATATAGGAAGTGAATTAGATGAAAGTTAAGGTTGAAGAATTAAAAGACAATAAGGTAAAGGTTGCCGTAAGCTTTACAAAAGACGAGGTAGATACTGCTATTTCGAAGAAGTATGCTGAGCTTGCTAGCAAGTATAAGTTTCCAGGCTTTAGGGCTGGTAAAGCTCCACGTCCAGTTGTGGACAATATGTTTACAAAAGCTGGTGTATTAGGCCAGGTAACTGAGGACTTAATTAATGATAATTACCCTTTGTCTGTTGACGATGCTAATATTTTCCCAGTTGGACAGCCAGATTTCGGAAAAGATGAGTCCAATATGGTTGAAGAGGGCAAAGTATTTAGTTTTGAATACACAATTCAAGTTGCTCCTAAATTTAGCTTGTCTAGCTACGAAAAGGTAAAAATTACAATGCCTTCGGCTGATCCTACAGAAAAAGAGATTGATGCACAGTTAGACCAGTTTAGAGAGCATTATTTTACTTACGAGGACGCTGGAGCTTCGGAGAAAGCAAAGGCCGATAGCACTTTATCGCTTAAGATGTCTGCAAAAGACGACGAAGACAAGGAAATCGAAACTTTGACAAACGACAAGCTTAGCTATCATTTGGGATCTAAGTTTTTACCTGATGAGTTTGAGAAAAAGCTTGTAGGTTCTAAGAAAGGCGATAAATTTAACTTTACTATTAAAATGCCTGATAGTCCTACTGTTTATACTCAGGCATTGCAAGGCAAAACCAAGAATATTAAGTTTAATGTTGAAGTAAATGGCATTCAAGTTAAAAAGCTTCCTAAGATTGATGATGAATTTGCTAAGAAGAATATGGGTTTTGATACAGTTAAGGAACTTCGTGACCAAATTTCTCAGCAAATCAGTCAAGAAAAAGCAAGGATGTTGCCGCTTCTTCGTGAGAATAAGTGTTTGGATGAATTGTCTAAGCGCTTGAAGGGTGATGTGCCTAAACAGGTTTGCGAACAGAAGGAAGCCCAGCTACTTCAAGACTTTTTCGGTCAATTACAACAAGCTGGTATGACTTTCGATCAGTATTTAGCTCAGCAGAATTTGGATGCTGATAAATTTAAGGCTGATCTTAAAAAGCAGGCTGCCGATGTTGCCAAACAAGATGCTGCTTTGGATGCATATGCCGAGAAAAAAGGACTTCTTGCAACTGATAAAGAGGTTGAGGCAGAATTTAAAAATGGCGACCCAAAGAATTGGGAAAAATTATATGAAGATTGGCGTAAACGTGGTGAGCTTCACATCGTTCGACAGGCAATTTCTAGAATGAAAGCTGCAAAAGACCTTGTAGATAATGCTGATGTTAAGATTGAGGCCGATAAGAAGCCTGTAGCGAAGAAGGCCCCGGCAAAGAAGTAAACCAATGAATACCGTTTTATTAATAATAATTATTTTGTTGTTATTGAGGAGAAGAAAGAAATAGGAGGGACAATGAAGTTAGAAAGTGTTTCAAAAAATACATTAGTACCTTATGTTGTTGAGCAAAGTGACAGAGGTGAGCGCAGCTATGATATTTATTCTCGTTTATTAAATGACAGGATTATTTTCTTAGGCGAGCAAATTGACGATGCTGTTGCAAATACTGTTGTTGCTCAGCTTTTGCACTTAGAAAATTCTGACCCCGAAAAAGATATCTCGTTGTATATAAATAGCCCAGGTGGATCTGTTACTGCTGGTCTTGCTATTATGGATACAATGAATTTTATCAAGCCAGATGTATCAACAGTTTGTGTTGGTCTTTGCGCCAGTATGGCTGCCGTTCTTTTGGCAGCTGGCAAAAAAGGTAAGAGATTTGCTCTTCCTAATTCTACAATTTTGATTCACCAGCCAATGGGACAAGCTCAAGGTCAAGAAACTGAGATTTCTATTGTTGCAGAACAAATCAAAAAGACTCGCGCACAGTTAAATAAAATTTTGGCTGATGCAACTGGTCAAGACTTAAAAACTATTCAAAAGGATACAGATAGGGATAACTATATGAATGCTGAAGAAGCTAAAAAATATGGCCTTATCGATAAGATTCCTAGTGTTCACAAATAGAGGATAAATGGCGAAGAAAAGTCAAAATACCGATAACAAAGTTTCTGAATTGACCGATGACATGGTTTGTTCTTTTTGTGGCAAAACTGGCACTATGGTTGCTGGCATGATTGAAAACGGCAACGGCTCATATATTTGCGACGAGTGTGTTGCGACTTGTATAGACACTTTTAAAAAAGAACTTAACCTAAATTTGTCAGATAAGGGTAGCGGTACTGGTTCGCTTACAGAGGCTGAACTTCGCAATATAGCCATGATGGATGCCATGCGTAATATCTCTAATGATTATCGCGGTACTTATGTGGCTGATGAGGTGGTTTACACCACTGAAGATAAAAAGAAAGAGCCGATCGTACTAAAGAATCTTCCAACTCCAAGCGAGATGTTTGATATTTTGTCTGAATATGTTATTGGGCAAGATGATGCAAAAAAGGCTTTGAGTGTAGCTGTCTATAATCACTATAAGCGCTTGCAAATTTCAGGTGTTGCTAAAGGCGATGATAAAGCTAATTCTAAAGCTGAGATTCTATCTAAAGAAGATACTGAAATTTCGAAGAGTAACATTTTGCTTTTGGGACCTACAGGTTCTGGTAAAACTTTGCTTGCTCAAACTCTTGCTAACATTTTGCAAGTTCCTTTTGCAATTGCCGATGCTACTGCGCTTACCGAAGCAGGCTATGTTGGCGAAGACGTGGAAAGTATCTTGCTTAAGCTAATTATTGATGCAGATTTTGATGTAGAGACTGCTGAACTTGGCATTATCTACATTGATGAGATAGATAAAATTGCTCGCAAAGGCGAAAATGTAAGCATTACAAGAGATGTTTCTGGGGAAGGCGTCCAGCAAGCATTACTCAAGATTGTCGAAGGCTGTCAAGCAAACGTACCTCCAAAAGGTGGTCGTAAGCACCCAGAACAAGAGCTAATCCCAATTAAGACTGACAATATTTTGTTCATCATTGGTGGTGCTTTTGTAGGACTTACAGACATAATTGCTAAACGTGTTGGCGATAGCGAAATTGGCTTTAGTGCAAAAAGCACAAAGAAGAAGAATGACAAAGAGGCTGAGCTATTAAAGCAAGTTTTGCCTCAAGACCTAACGAAGTATGGAATGATTCCAGAATTTGTTGGAAGAATTCCAGTTGTAACTTCGCTAAAGGCTCTGGAGAAAGAAGATTTAATAAAAATTTTGACTGAGCCAAAGAATTCGTTATTAAAACAATATACAAAGATGTTTGCTTATGAAAATGCAGACTTAATTTTCGATAAAAAAGCATTGAGTGCAATTGCAGAAGAAGCCATTAAGCAAAAAACAGGTGCGCGTGGACTTCGAAGCATTTGCGAGAGGGTTTTGATGGATGTCATGTATCAATTACCTGATATTCCAGGTCCAAAAGTTGTCAATGTAACCGAAGACGACATCTTAGGCAAAACAAAACCTGAAATTAAAAAGAAAAAACAAGGATCTAGTAAAAGTTCTAAAAAATAATTATGGCAGATACTAATCAAAATGAGAAAGATCAAAAAATCTTTAATGACTGGAAGGATGCTGGTTATTTTTCCAGGACGGCTGGATTTGGTCCTCATAAGGGTGAGAGCTACACAGTTGTAATTCCGCCACCAAACATTACTGGAAAGCTTCATATGGGTCATGCCTTAAATGATGCTATTCAAGATTCGATTATTAGGCGTGCCAGAATGCAAGGCTACCAAACCAGGTGGGTTTTAGGGACCGATCATGCTGGTATTGCAACTCAAACTAAGGTTGATAAGCATTTAGCTGACCAGGGCATTAACCGTCGCGAGATTGGTCGCGAGAAGTTCATTGAGGCTTGTCAAGATTGGCGTAAGGAATATGGTAACACCATCGTAAATCAAATTAAGATGATGGGCTGTTCTGTCGATTACGACGACGAAAAGTTCACAATGAGCGAGGAATTTTCGCGAGCGGTTCGCCAGCTCTTCGTCGATTGGTATCACAACTATTTGATTTATCGTGGTAAGCGAATTGTTAACTGGTGTCCGCATTGTACAACGGCAATTGCCGATGACGAGGCCGAATACGAGGACGAACATGGCCACTTGTGGTATTTGAAATACCCATTGGAAGAGCCAGTTGATGGAATTGACTATGTATTAATTGCAACAACACGTCCAGAAACAATGCTGGGCGATACTGGTGTTGCTGTTAATCCAAAAGATGATCGCTACAAAAAACTTATTGGTAAGAATTTGATATTGCCAATAGTGGACCGAAAAATTCCAATCTTTGATGACTTTTATGTTGATAAAGAATTTGGTACTGGTGCGGTTAAGGTTACTCCGGCACACGACCCTAACGATTACGCAATGGGTAACAGACATGACCTTGAGCGTATTAATGTCTTTGATGAGACTGCGCATGTGGTTGAGGGTTACGGCAAGTTTTCTGGCATGAGTGCCTTGGAAGCTCGCGAAGCTATTGTTGAAGAGTTCGAAAAGCTTGGCCTTTTGGATCATATCGAAGATCATGATCACAGTGTTATGCATTGTTATAGATGCCATACAACTTTGGAGCCATGGCTTTCGGAGCAATGGTTTGTAAACGTTGAAGAGCTTAAAAAGCCTGCTCTAAAGGTTGTTCAGGATAAAGAAATTAAGTTTTTCCCAGACCGCTGAAGCCAGGTTTATCTTGATTGGTTAGAAAATTTAAAGGATTGGTGTATTTCTCGCCAACTTTGGTGGGGCCATCAAATTCCTATGTATTATTGTGATGAATGTGGTTGGCAAGATGCCAGCGTTGATAAAATTGACAAGTGTCCAAAGTGTGGTGCGGAAGTTCGTCAAGACGAAGACGTTTTGGATACTTGGTTTTCTTCTCAACTTTGGCCTTTTGCTACACAAGGTTGGGTAGATGGTGACCCAGATGGAGATCTAAAGAACTATTATCCAACCCAAGTTCTATCTACCGCACGTGACATCATGGGACTTTGGGTTGCTCGTATGGTTATGGCTTCGGAGTATTGCATGAAGGATATTCCATTTGAGCATGTTTTGATCCATCCAACAGTAATGGGTGCCGATGGCAAGCCTATGAGCAAGAGCCGGGGCAATGGTGTTGATCCAATTGACTTAATTAATGACTTCGGCGCGGATGCTATGCGTTTTGGTTTGCTAACTCAAGTTACCGGAACCCAAGCAATGCGCTTCGACAAGCAAAAGATTGAAACTTCCCGAAACTTCGCTAATAAGATTAGAAATGCTTCGCGTTTTGTTTTAATGAATATGGAAGATTTCTCCGAAGACGAGGCAAAACCTGTTGCAAAAACTGCTGTTGACAAGTGGATTTTATCACGCTTGGCAAAACTTGTCCAAGGTGTTGACAAAGCTTATGAAACTTATGACTTTGGTGAGATTACCAAAGACTTATATACATTTTTCTGGAATGAATTTTGCGATTGGTACATTGAATTTAGCAAGAGTAGGCTTAACGGAAGTGATGCCGAAGATAAAAAAGCATGCCAAAATAATTTGTTGTTCATTTTGGACACATCGCTTCGTCTTTTGCATCCAATTATGCCTTTTGTTACAGAAGAGATCTATCAAGAGCTTCCAATTAAGAAAGAGCAGAAGCATTTAATGATGAGCGCTTGGCCAAACTTCGATGATTTGAAATCTTTTATCGATGATGATGCTGAAGCCGAGGTCGTAAATGTTTGTGTTTGTGTTGGAAGTGTTCGTTCGATCCGTGCGCGTTATGGAATTTCTCCAAAACAAGCATTGGATGTTGTTGTTAAACCAAAAGATGATAAGCTTACTAAGCTAATTTCTGCTCAGGAAAACTTGATTGCCAAGTTAGCCAATACTTCGGAGTTTAGTGTCGATAAAGCCGCTAAAAAGCCTGACCAATCAAGCGTTGTGGTTGCTAACAATCTTGAAATTTACATCATCTTGAAGGGCCTTGTAGATTTTGAGGCAGAAAAAGCCCGCCTTACTAAAGAGATGGATGCTTTGAGCAAAGATGAGGCTATGTTTAGCAAGAAATTGAGCAACCCTGGATTTTTGAAGAACGCAAAGCCAGAGGTTGTTGAGAAAGACAAAGCTAAGCTTGCAAAAATTCAAGAAAATCTAGAGCGCTTAAAATCTCAAATCAAAGAACTGGGGTAGGCCATGAGTTTACCTTTAGTAGCAATAGTCGGCAGACCTAATGTCGGCAAATCAACCTTCGTTAATAGGATCAGTGGACGCGATGAAGCCATCGTTCATGAGATGCGTGGTGTTACTCGTGATCGCTCCTACCATGATGCAGATTGGAATGGCGTTAAGTTTCGCATGATTGACACTGGTGGTATTGAAGTTTCTAGCAGTGATCAATTCCAAAATTCCATCAAGGCTCAAGCTCTTGCAAGTACCGAAGAAAGCGATTTGATTGTTTTTATCGTGGATGGTCAAACTGGTATCCAGCACGAGGATCAAGAGGTTGCTAACATTTTGAAGCGTTCAAAAAAACCTATCATGTTGGTAGTTAACAAGATTGATGACCCTTCAAAAAATGATGATATTTATGAGTTCTATAAGCTTGGTGTGGGGGACCCTTATGCGATTTCTGCATTACATGGTCATGGTACAGGTGATTTTTTGGATGATATGGTTACAAAATTTGAGGTAACCGAAGACGAGGATGACGACTCCATCAAGATTGCCATCATTGGACGCCCTAACGCTGGCAAGAGCTCTCTCACAAATTGCTTAACGGGAGAAAATCGCGCAATTGTATCTGACGTTGCGGGAACCACACGTGATAGCATTGATACTATCGTTGAGCGAAACGACCAAAAATATACAATTATTGATACTGCTGGTCTTCGTAAGAAAAGTGCAATTGACGAGGATGTTGAGTATTATTCATTTGTTCGTGCACTTCGAGCAATTGATAAAGCTGACGTAGCTGTCCTGGTTATTGATTCCACTCTTGGTCTTACTGACCAAGATCAACGTGTTGCTGGGATGGCTAAAGAGCGCGGATGTGCCCTCGTCATCGTTTTAAATAAATGAGATGTTGTTGGCGATGCCAGACGTAAGGCAGAAGTCCGCGAACGTTTAAATGACCGAATGGAATTTGTTGGATATGCAAAGGTTGTTTCTGCAGTTGCTCTAACGGGTAAGAAAGTTGCTCACATTTGGGATGCAATTGATGCTGCATATGCTAATTTCTCTAAAAAACTTCCAACCAACAAGCTTAACAATTGGCTTATGGGAATTAAAGAGACAGGCTTTACAGTTACGAAGGGCAAAAAAGTACTTCGTTTGAAATATATATCTCAAACTGGGTCAATGCCACCACATTTCACTGTTTTTGTAAACCATGCAAGTGTTGTAAATGATAACTTTGAGCGTTTTTTCGAGAATAAAATGAGAGATAGTTTTGATTTAGAAGGTACTCCAGTAACATTCAGGTATAAAACAAGGGGATAGTTATGGCTGAAACACAAAATAAGCAAGTTAAAAAGAAAGCAAAGATTGTAGCTATTGTTGCAAATAGCGAATTTAACGAAGCAAACTTTATGAAGAGTTTGCAAGGCGGCATGTTTGCAAGCATTATTGCAGTAGATGGCGGTTACAGACATCTTGAGTCGCGCGGAATTGTTCCAAACATTGTTATTGGTGACTTCGATAGCCTTGGTTATGTTCCCAAAGAAGATAAACAAGCAAGTGTTCAACTTAAAGAGGATGTTGATGCTGGTACACCAAAAAATATTCGCGTAATGCAATACCCCGAAGATAAGGATAAAACTGATCTTGAACTTGCCATTGACGAAGCAATTAATATGAAAGCACAAATTTTAATGGTCTATGGCGCTTTGGGTGGAAAGCTAGACATGACCATGTCTTCGATACAAATGTTAAGTCATATTGCAGACCATCGTATCGGAGTATTTTGTGTTGGAACAAAAGAAGCATGCGCTGTTGTCAACGGGCCTTCGGAATTTGGACTTGGAATTCCAAACGTCGATAGTTTAGATAAAAGGATTTCAATTTTATCTTTGACCGATGTATCTTTGATTGAGGCTTCATCTGGACTTAAGTGACCATATACAAACACAGCACTTACCAATAGCATGTCTCTTGGAATCTCAAATGAAATTGTTGGAAACCCAATGAAACTCAAAGTTAAAATGGGTAAAGTCCTACTCGTTTTTTCTTCAGGATTATTAGGTAAATAAATTTGATTTGAGTTATAATGTGCGCTTGCAACGTTCCTCGGTAGCTCAATGGCAGAGCATTCGGCTGTTAACCGAAGGGTTGTAGGTTCGAGTCCTACCCGGGGAGCCATTTTTTTCTACTGTATATAATTATCTTTCGATATCTTTACCAATAACCTAAGTTATGTATTTACATCTTCGCTGTGATTTAGTATTAGAATTTTGATATTAATTTAGAAAAAAGGCCACTAAAAATAAGTGGCCTTATAGCGAAATTGAAAAACAATTAGCGGCAAATTAATACTACGCCACCATCTTCTGGTTCAATTTCGATGCCGATTCCGTATTTCATAATACCTCCCTTCGACATGCATTTTATTATAACATAATAATTAATTGTTATATTCTGACATAGCCTTAAGAATAAGTTTGGCTTTTCTAAAGGGGAAGAAAAATATTGAGCTTTCCAGCATTTTTCGATAATCTGGATACTCAAGCTTTAAAATTTTAGATGTATCACTAAACAAAGAATTAATATAAGAAAATGCTTTTTGATTAAATATAAATCTAATATATTCTGAAGCTTCTTTATGGCTTAAACCATTACTACGAAATTCTAAATATGCCTTCATAGAATCTACTTGCAAACGTGCTTCTTCGGAAACATTATTTAATTTTTGGATAACACAATAAATATTTAAAAATTCTCTATATGCTTTTTCAAAATCTTCAAGCATTACATAAAGCATTACGCCAAAGTATTTAGCACCGTATATCGAACCACCCATTGAAACTTTTAGGTTTTTACATGGCGGCAAGTAAGAAAACAGTGAATTCATAAATAACTGGTCAGAATAATAATTAAAAAGTTCTAGAATAATTTTTGCCGAATTTTTACTAATATTTGAAATATCCAAAAATAAATTTTTTACATAGTCTCTCTTGATCAAATTTAACAGATCTGTTTCGTTGTTGTTACAAATTTCTGACATTCCTGGGATAATTACATGGAATGCTGGAAATCCAAAACATGTTGCGTCTCTAACTAAAATCTGGTAATTAAATTTTTCAATCTTTTTAACCAAAACATTTAGCATATCTGAATTGCTTGAATATTTTGATTCTAGTTTGTTTAAGGAAAACTTACCAGATGATTTTAAAATTTCTAATGGATAAATTCCGCTTCCATCTACAAATGCATTGTTTATTGATTCTTTTGAAATTTTTGCATCCATAGTTTCAAATTTTGCTGTTTTTGAAAAAGTTTCTATTTGCCTTCCTTGTGTAGATTCTGTGAAAACTCTTTCGATAGCAATCTCGCAACATGGGTGACACCCAAAATTTACGCCCAAAGTTCCAGTTTTAGAATTTACAATTATCAATGCTGCAACAGGTCAAACACCACCTAACGAAGCATCTTTTAAATATACATTTATGCCCTCTACGGTTTTTAACTTCTTTCAGGTGCTATATAAATTTGGATATTTTTTAATATATGATTCGGGAATGTCTGGTAAAGACAGTCTTTTTTGAATAACCAATCGGTGTACATATCTTTCAATAATCTCTGAAATTCCTTCAACAAGAGCCTCGTCTTTAGAATTCCCGGCAGCCATTCCATTACTTCAATATGTTATATCTGTTAAATATCTTGGTAAGTAATCTACCTTATTATTCGAAATATTATAATAGGGAAGACATAAGTATTTATTTCTTTTGTTTAGGGCAGAATATTTGTTGTAACAATATTTATCAAATCACTCGCTCTTTTCTTTAATACTTAAGGACGATTTTTTATTATACTTAAAGAGCAAATTTATAACGTCAGATCTTTGAGATATAATTTCTTTAGATGTTAAAAATTTTTCATCCTTTGAAATTAGAGGCCGTAAATCATGTCCGTAATAATTAAAAATGTTGAAAAGTTTATGGTTTTGTAAACGTTCAAAAAATTCCCCGTACGCACTTGCCAACGCTAAATCTTTTGTAGCACCTTTACCATTAGTCCCTATATTTGTATCTTTTATGAAAAGTCTTAACGAATAAGTTGAAATTTCACTAGCAGAATTCCATTGCTCTTCAACTTCTATATGTAGTTTTTTTAAAATAGACTTTAAATACGTAACAGTATCTTTTGGATTTCTATCTTTATATCTATTTTCTAAAAACGAATCCATGGATCCTCCAGACTTTTAATTAAAAAAATTAATATATGAGTTATATTTTACTGCGACTTTACATTGTAGCATTTTCTCATCACCTTAATTAAAGCTTTGATTATTTATTATTAAATAAACTAGTCTTATGTTAAAATTTTAAATAGATTAAAGGACGTATGATGGCAGATAAAAAAGTTGTTTTAAGTGCAGATAGCACTTGTGATTTAAACGAAGAATTAAAAAAGCAATATGATGTAAATTACTATCCTTTCTATATCAATTTCCGTGATAAGGATTATAAAGATGGTGTTGATATCTTCCCAAATGACCTATTTAAGGGTTATTATGAAGATAAATCTCTTCCAAAAACTGCGGCTAGCAGTATTGGTGAGTTTACTGAGCACTTCAAGCAATTTACGGACAAGGGGATGGATGTTGTTCACATAAGCCTTGGTCATGCCTTGTCTTCGGCGTACGCGAATGCTTCTATGGCGGCCGAGCAAATGGATGGGGTTTATGTTGTTGATTCCAGAAACCTCTCCAGTGGATCTGGTCAGCTTGTAATTCGTGCTGGAAAAATGATTGAAGAAGGCAAGTCCGCCAAGGAAATTGCCGAAGAGCTTGAGAAAATTGCAGATCATGTTCATTCGTCATTTGTTTTGGACACGCTTGACTTTATGGCAGCTGGAGGAAGGTGCCCTGCTGTTGCTGCAAAAGCTGCTGGAATGCTTAAGTGCAAGCCATATTTGAGTGTTGATAATAACGATGGGTCGCTTCATATTGGAAAGATGTATAGAGGAAAGCAAGACGTTGTTTTAAAGAAGTATATTGAAGATGAGCTTGGTAAATATGATGACATTGTTACAGATGAGATTTTCTTAACCAATTCAACTGGTTTCGAAGACAGCTACATTGACGAGCTAGAGAAATTGATCAAAAAATTAGTACCGTTCAAGCATGTTCGTAAGACTATTGCTAATTGCACTATTTCTAGTCATTGTGGACCTAAATGCTTGGGTATTTTGTTTGTAACTAAATGGGATTAATATTGGAGGTATATTATGGATCTTAAAGTTACTGGAAGAAAATTTGCAATTACAGATTGGATGAAGGATTATTGCGATGAGAAAATTGGTTCTGCCGCACGTGTTTTTGATATTGATCCTTTAGAGATTGAAGTTGTATTAACTCAGGAGAAAAATCCTGCTAACCCTAAGCCTGCAAAGTGCGAGGTTACTCTTCGTGCTGCTGGTCATGTTATTCATGTTGAAGAAAACGAAGAAGAAATTCATGCTGCTATTGACGTTGCTTCTGCAAAGGTAACCCGTCAGCTTCGCAAATTTAAGACACGCGTTGTTGATAAGAGAAATCGCAGTAATGAAAAACAAGCTACCAGAGCTGCCGAAGGCGCGGTTGGTGATGAGCTTGACCTCGACGAGTTAATGGCTGACTTATCCAAGGATGACATTGTTAGAACCAAGGAGTTTGACCTTCGTCCTATGAAGTTGGAAGAGGCTATGGTTGACTTCGATTTGTTGGGCCATGATTTTTATATGTTCTTGGATGAAGAAACTGAAAAGGTTTGTGTTTTATATAATCGTAAAGATGGTGGATACGGCTTATTAAAACAGGCTTAATTCATGCATGATCAACAAAATTTAAAAGACTTATTTTCCCAGGCGATTAAAAGGTCTGGGCTTGATGTGGATCCCAATATTGATCCTGCCTTAGAGCGTCCGAAGGATGATGCCAATGGTGATTTTGCAAGCACAATTGCTCTTCGGCTCTCGAAAGAGCTAGGGTCAAACCCTCGGGACATAGCGCAAAAGATTGTTGATAATTTCCCTCAAAGCAGCGATGTAAAAAAGGTCGAAATTGCAGGTCCTGGCTTTATAAACTTGTATTTGCAAAATGAGAGTATTAGCGGAATTGTTAAGACCATTAGGGAGCAAAAGCTTGATTTTGGTCGCGATTGTGCCAAAGGCTTTGCCAAAGACATTGATAAAAATGTAAATCTTGAATATATTTCGGCTAACCCAACCGGGCCTATGCATGTTGGTCATGGACGATGGGCTGCTTTGGGTGATAGTATTGCAAAAATCATGAGGCATTGTGGTTATGAGGTCTATGAAGAGTTTTATCTTAATGATCATGGTGTACAAATGAACTTGTTTGCTAACTCAATTGCCGTTAGGTATATGCAAGCTCTAGGTCAAGATGTTGAGCTTCCCGATGAATCTTATGGTGGGGAATATGTCAAAGACATTGCTCAAGATATTATTGACGCCGATGGAGATAAATGGCTTAAAGTTGACGAAGATGCTCGTATTGAGGCATTTAAGAAGATTGGCCAAGACAAAATGGTTGCTCAATTGCAACAAACCTTAAAACAATTTGGTACTAGGTTTGACCTATATTTTTCAGAGAGCTCTTTATACGATGGCAAGACCACTAAGGTTGATAAAGCCATCGAAGAATTCAAGAAAAAAGATTTGCTTTATGAAAAAGACGGTGCAACATGGTTTAAAACTACAAATTTCGGCGATGACAAAGACCGTGTTGTTATTAAGGAAAACGGCGAAGTAACTTACTTCTTAAGTGATTGTGCCTACCATTTTGATAAGTTGCAGCGTGGCTTCGATCATTTAATAGATATTTGAGGAGCCGACCATCATGGTTATATCCCCAGGATGAAGGCTATGATGCAAGCATGAGATATGCCTGCTGACAGCCTGGAAATTGTCCTTGGGCAACTTGTTAATCTTTTCCGCGACGGTGCGCCTGTAAGAATGAGCAAGCGTACTGGCGAGATGGTTACCTTCCAAGAGCTAATCGACGAAGTTGGAGTGGATGCAACACGTTATTTGATGCTTTCGCGAAGCAGCGACCAACCGATTGACTTCGATATTGAGCTTGCTAAGAAGCAAGATTCTTCAAACCCTGTATATTATGTTCAATATGCTCATGCAAGGATCTGTTCGATAATTAAGAAGGCGGGAGACGTTCCACAAAGTGCTGACCTAAGTCTTTTGAAGGATAAATTTGAGCTTGATTTGTGCAGGTTGATGGATACATTGCCAGAGGTTTTGAGAAAAGCAGCAATTAATCGCGCGCCACATACTTTGGTCCATTACTCACAAGAGCTTGCAAGCACATTTCATCAATTCTATACAAATTGTAGAGTTGTTAACGAAGACACAGCCCTCCAAGATGCAAGGCTTGCCCTTTGCGATGCGGCTAGAATTTGTTTGGAGCTCACACTTAGCTTGCTTGGTGTTTCTGCACCAGAAAGTATGTAGATGAATATTTCAGCATCAATTCTAATTGAATATATACTTCAAATTTTATTAATTACATTTTGTTCTATTGCTGCTGTTAAGGATGCAAAAACACGCAAAATTCCAAATTGAATCCCCTTGACCTTGTTTTGCATTTGAGTTTTAAGTGTTGTTGTTAAATGAATTTTAAGCAATCTACTTATTATTGATGTGTCTGTATTTGAAATCTTGATTGAAGTAGCAAAACAAGTTTTGGCTTCGGCATTAATTTGTTGCATCATTGCTTTGGCCATCATATTAAATAACAGGTGGCGCAAAAAGAACGGCAAGCCCGAGTCTTCGTCATTTGGAATGGGTGATATTAAACTTTTGATGGTTGTCTGCCTATTTTTAGGGATTAGCGGATCGTTAATATGTCTGGTTGCTGCATGCTTTACTTTTATCTTATACATTTTAATTGTACGACTGGCTACCAAAAAGACCATTAAGGTGGCATCTTTTGCGCCATTTATCCTTGCTGGTATATTGATTGTCACAGCCCTTCCATTTATCGTATAATTAAACAAGTTGTTATGTCTAATATTGGAAAAATATTCATTTGTTCAACTCCAATTGGGAATTTAAGTGATATTAGTGCGCACTTAAGTGATGCTCTTAGCTCTGCCGATACAATTTTCGCCGAAGACACACGTGTGACTTCCAAACTTTTAGCTCATCTTGAACTTGAAAAGTCTCTTAAGCGTTTGGATGAAAATGTAATGGACAAACATGTTACGGATGTGATTGATGCTGCCAAGGCAGGTGAAATTGTTGCATATTGCAGTGATGCTGGGACTCCAGGTGTAAGTGACCCTGGACTTAAGATTGTGGAAGCTGCAAGGCAGGCTAATATTGATGTAGAGGTTGTCCCTGGGCCTTCGGCGGTTTTGGCTGCTTATGTTGCCAGTGGCTTTACCAACCAAAACTTTTACTTCGGCGGATTTTTGCCAAGGAAAGACAATGCAAGGAAAAATGAACTCGACAATTTGTCCAAGCTGGATGCTGTTTTAATATTTTATGAGAGCCCAAACCGTTTGGTAAAAACTCTTGAAACTATCGCTGAGGTTTTTGGTGACACACGTGTTTCAGTTTGCAGGGAGCTTACGAAGATGCATGAAGAAGTTGCTATTGGTCCTGCTAGCGATGTTTATGAAGAATTCAAGCAACGCGAGTCCATTAAGGGCGAAATTGTAATTTGCGTTGATTCTAAACCAGTTGAGGCTCAACCAGAAATGGATCCAACCAACAAATTGGCTAATTATCTTTCAAATTCCGGATTCAAATCATCAGAAATATCTTCAGTCTTGCAAGATGTTTTTGGGGTTTCAAAAAACGACGCCTATCAAATTGCTCTAAATGCCAAAGAATAAGAAAAGATTAGACGAATATCTTGTCGAAGGTGGCTATTTCGATAACACCGAAGACGTGAAGCGCGCTGTAATAGCTCATGAAGTTCGGCTTGATACCTCTTATGTTAGCAGTGCTGCCGTTATGATAGAGCTAGACGACCAAGGTATTTGCAAGCAAGAGCTTTTTATTAAAGGTGTTAAACAATTTGTGTCCCGCGGTGGCCTAAAACTTAGTGCTGCATTACAAGAATTTGATATTAAGGTTAAGGATAAGCATTGCTTGGATATTGGCTCTTCAACTGGCGGTTTTACTGATTGTTTGCTACAGGCAGGAGCTGCGGACGTAGCTTGTGTGGATGTAAATTATGGCCAACTTGCTTGAAGCTTGCGTGAAAATCCAAAAGTTAAAGTATTTGAGCGCTTAAATATCAAGGACGCTGTGCCTTCGGAGTTAGGCGCGCCATTTGATATTGTTGTGACTGACGTAAGCTTTATCAGTTTGGCTTCAATCGCCGAAGTCGTAGCCTCTATGTGCGTTAAGGGCTCAACTTTTGTAGGTTTGATAAAGCCTCAATTTGAATGCAAAAAGGGCGAGACCGAAGGCGGGGTTGTGGTTGATGATTCAATTCGCCAAAGAACAATTGACGAAGTTGTCGAAGCTTACAAGGCTCAAGGCTTCGGTGAGCCTAAAATAAAACAGAGCCCCGTGAAGGGCCCTGCTGGTAACATCGAGTATTTAATCTATACAATTAAACAATCTTAATTGAAACAATTTTTGGCTGTTGTGCCGAAGGAATTGTTCCATTGTTGTCGCTTGGCTTGGCATCTGCAATAATTTTGTCCACTACATCCATGCCTTCTAAGACATATCCAAAGCAGCAATATTTACCGTCTAATGACTTTGAATTGTTTGAGCTTGTTTGGTGAACGATGAAGAATTGGGAGCTAGCGCTATCGTTATCCGAAGACCTAGCCATCGAAATCGCACCTCTTGTGTGAGCTAGATAATTTTCAACTCCATTTTCCTTGAACTCGCCTTTAATGGTTTTCTCAGATCCGCCAGTGCCATCGCCTTTAGGGTCACCACCTTGCATCATAAATCCACTAATAATTCTGTGGAAGGTTAGACCATTGTAAAAGCCATCTTCAACAAGCTTTTTGAAGTTAGCAACTGTGATTGGTGCAGCTTTAGAATCCAAGCCAACCTTAATTTTTCCATAGTTAGCAACTTCGATCTCGACAGTATCTGTTTGTTGGAAGTTGTCTTGGCTAAAAGATTTGCCCTTACTGCTTGAACCGGTGCTTTTCTGACCGCATGCACAAAGGCTCAATGCCAATAGTACAGTGGCAAGCAAAGCTCCTGCAATAGCTAATTTTGATTTAATAGATTTTTCCATGATTTACTCCTTTAACGGCTTGCAATTATAACAAATTTGATATAAAATGCCCACTTGCACTTTGAAAAGATGGGGGCGACCGGTTTCGACATATTACGTGACTGTTGCTCTGCAGGTTGTGGTCTCCTGATCCACGTTAAATAACAGGTAAGTCAAATTAATTGACAAAACTACTAACGGCCGTTTGGCCATGGCAGCATAGTATAAGTCTGCCTGCCTCTCTACCTGACTCCTTCTAGGGTAGACTAGGTATCGTTTTTTAGATGGATGCTGCGTCTGGTGTAGCTGGTATACAGACGCCTAAGATTAAACCCGCACTTGTGCAATTTGTGTGTCAACCACGTTTTTGCACTCGTATTAATTGTTGACTAAGCTTGTAGAGGGGTTTCAGGTATGTAGTATGGACCGGAGTTCGATTCTCCGCGCCTCCACCACTTAGAATGCTCGGCTTAACAGCCTTCGCATAGAGCTTTCGCTCCGAAATAAATCTATCCATCATCTTTACCCTTGTTTTTTAACTCGCGTACACAGTACGCGTCGTTAAAAAGGCGGGCAAATCTGAAGGATATCTTTATTTCTCGCTGTCTTTACCAATACTATTGTTAAATAATAAATAAAAGAAAATACTCTGAGATGTTTTCGAGATTCCAAGAGCTGATGAGGTCTTGGGCGCGGAGGACCGAAGTTCTTATGACGCGGATGGCGGTGATGCGGAATTTGTCGGTGGTTTCGGTGTATTCGGAAAGACCGATGTTGAGGTCGATTGCGTCTATCTTTTTGCCTTGGCTGTTTTTGAAATAAACCTTGTTACGAAGGCTGTTGCCAATGTAGCCGATGATAATTCCTGTAACAATTCCTATAACAATTGTAATTGCTTCGAAGAAAAGGATTCCAAGAATGATAGCTAATAGAGGAAGTGCTATCGCGATTCCGAAGAGCCAGTGACGAGTACGATCATAGATCGAATTAAAGTTGGCGAATTCGTTTACTTCGTCAGTTAGAAGTGAGTGCCAAGATAAATAACTTGACATAAATTCATATGGTCTGGCGTTTGCGTAATTTTCGATATCTGATAGGCGAAGTAATGGGTTACCACAAGCTATTTCTGTGAACAAGAACTTAATTGTTCGTTTATCAATGATATTAATATTTCTTGCCTTGTATGGGTCTTTAGCAAGTTGTGCTTTCTTTAGACGAATTTCAAAATCTCCAGATGCCATTCTTTTAATGCGGATGTGTTTGTGCTCGTTAAGTGAGAGCAGACTTACAACTACATCGTGGGCGAATTCGTGGTTTCAATTTTTTAGTCGTACCAACATGCAAGGGTGCATTTCTTTTAACTTTTTGTTGGAAAGTGCACCAACCAAGAATCTTCTTCTGTATATAATTAAAATTATTAAGCAAGCGCCAAGTGCCAAGAAGCAAAATACAGAGAAAATTATTGGGAGTAACAATTTGTTAACTGCATCTGTTCTGTAATCGCGTCAAACGGATTCTTCTTTTAATATTGTTGTAAGTTTTGTTTGGTTACGTTGGCTAATATCGCTTCCCATATCTAGGTTTGTAAGCCAAGAAGTGGGGAATACTATACGAAGTTCTGCATCCGAATTGCCAGGTACAACTTCGTTATTTAGAGAAACGATGCCTGCAGGGTCTAGGTCAACTATTCCAGAAGTCGAGCCGTGACCTCAAGCATAAATATTTCTTTCGGTAATGCTTTCGGGGTTTGAGCCTTCGTTGGCGCCTTTTGCAAGTGGGTTTACTATGCCTTCGCTGCCTACTGGAATTGTGACTCTAACGTTCACATCGTAGGAGTCCATCATCCATGTATCTTGGCAATATGCCCATTGGAAATCTGCAACGTCTTTAAATATTGTTGCAGCGCGCTCGATTGTATAGTTCATGCTAATTATTGCTTTGGTGCTTGCCCATGCATTTACATCATTTGTGCCGGTCATGGCTACCATTATTTCATAACATTGTTGAGATGTTAGCTGGTCTTGGTTAATAAGTTCGGAATAAAGACACATCTTTTTGTCTTCGGCGTTGTATGTAAATGTTGGAGCAGTGGGACTGTCTTCGCCTTTCCACTTTGATAAATAGGTAGCGTTTTCAAAACCTCTTCAAGTCCCAATTACTGTATCAGCGTTTGAAAGAATTGCGATCTGTGCATTGCCTAGACTTATGTCGCTTTCTTTTGGAAGATATTTATAGCCTCAAACCAGGGGAGAAAGCTTAGGTGCAATGTTTGGGCTTTGAGTTGTGCCTGTTTTATATGTTTTGGCTTTTTCTATGAATGGAGTTACATCGATGATCTTTTGCTCTGTGATATTGATTGAGCCATCGGTGCTAATTGCTGCGTTGATTGTCGATTTTCAAGAAAGAGTTTCGGCTGTTTTTAGAGCAAAGGCTTTTTTTGGAGCAATTAAGCACATACTAAATGCTAAAACTATGCACATAAATGCTTTTGTAAGTTTGATAGCTATGTTAATCTTCGTATTTTTCATAAAATACAGGAACTGTCATGTCAAAGTCCGAAGCATCTCATTCGCTCCTTCTTTGACGTAAATAAATCCCTCCAAAGTGAGAATTATAGCAGTATAGACCCTCCATATTGCAGCATTGTTGTATACCTTTATCTACGCTGCCTTTTTTGTCATTAATGTCTATGACCACATTAGGGCTATTATGCATTGTTGCAAACTTTTGAATGATGTATGTTTCTTCTTTCGCGCATTTTTCAATCGTGCTTTCTCATTCTTTTTGATTCATTTCATAACCAACAAAAACATTTTGTGCGTCTCTTGAGCTAATCGGTTTAACTAAATAGCTGTCTTTATTATCTATGTAAATTTTTAGATCAGCTAAGTCTTTTGATAGGAATTTTGTTTCTGGAATGTGCAAGCGAATAAATTCTTTTTCAGACTCATTAAGTAATTTTTGAGTTTGTGGCATGTGAAGAACTGCAAATAACTGTTTATCGTGAACTATTTGACTGTTAAACCAATCAATAGGACAAACTTTATCGTTTAAACTTGCATCAATCAATGCCACCACGCCTTCGGAGTCTTTAAACGGGAGCAAATCATCCAGGGTAATGCGCTTGTAGACTGCATCAATCTTTTTGCCTTCTTTTGTTGTTAGATTATTTTCATCGAAGCGAAGGTCGCGGATGTCGCAAATTTCACAATCTAATCCGTTATTGATAAAGCTCTCTTTAAAAGGGCCGAAGTCGGGGAGCTGGCAGTTATCCAAGAGGTCAACGATGGCTACCGTGAATTTGTCAGCATCATTATTAGTATTGTTTGCCCATTGTTTATAGATCTTTTCGAATTCTTTAACTCATGGCGTATAAACATCCATGGGGCTGAAGTTAATATTTGAATCTTTTAATTTTTTGTATGGAAGGGTTTTGGAAATTTCTTCGTTGGCGTATGTGACCTTGCTCATAGCTGCACTGCCACCTGTATTGAACTCGCAAAACTCAAATTCCCCAGTTGCATCATCGAAGAATATATCAAACCTTGCAACAGGGAAGTCTTGGCTATATTTAGGTTTGAAGTGAATTAATTTTTTACAGAATTCATCTCAAGTGAACAGTTTTTGATAATCCTTATTATTCCAATATTCTTTGTAGACTTTTTCAAGAATTCCGCACGTTTTTTCAACCAATAACTTAAATTGAATTTGATTATTAACGTCAAATACTTTTGAAAAATAGCCAGTCTTAGAAATTTTACCCATATATGCAACTTTTGAATTCTTTCTTCTTTCTGCGTGTTGGTTAATGTCTTCTTTGCTATTTTTAAAAGCTTGTTCTTGGATTTTTGTGAATTTATTAGTGTCACTAATTGGTTTGAATTCTCCAGGAACTTCTTTAAAGTCTCACGCAAGTTCGTCTTTTAAGCATTTTTTATTATTTACCAGATCAATAATGGGTTGCATGTATTTATATTGAGTCTTTGTTGCCAATTCTATTAAGCTTAAAAGTTGTTCATGGGTGTTTTGTCCGTATACGTTTGCATCCCAGCCATTATTTTGAAGATTTTGCCCTGCCTCTTTATAGTCTGCAAAACTAATGCTTCCATATTTTTCCCACAGTTCGTCCAAAACTTCTTTGTTGTAAAACAAGTTTTGAATTAGCTCGAAATATGCAAGTGTGTATTCTTTCGGCATGCTGTCTGCCGGCCTAATTTCAATCTTATTTTTAAGGCGCACATCGTAAAAGCACATCGAAAGTTCATGCTTGATTTTGTCTTCGTCGCTTTTTAGATCATGAGGTGTATAGATTTTTGGTAAGTTGTTAATTACTTCAGCATAACTTTTATAAGAGAAGTCATTTTCAAAAACTTCAGGCACCGAAGTACATCTATCCGGGTCTGCGTTATTTCAAATTTGTCAACGTGCCATACGCTTTGCGACAGGGATTCCACTTGGACTAGTTTTGTTAACACCAATTTTGAATCTCTCAAAAATAGGGGAGTTGTCTAGCAAGAAATAGATTAACGGACTAATAGCCGTTGCAACTTTCATAATTCTCTTGCAGTTATCTTCGTTTGAGAAGTCCAAAGTAAGTTGTGTTGCAGCACTGCACCTCATCATACAAAAACCTTGTGTTCCAACGTTTTTGAAGTTTGAATCCATGCATCTGTATCTCATTTTTGGAATAATTGGCACTTCCAAAGCACACAAGTCAGGCCTGTATCCTATATTGGCAAGGTGATAGCTGTGTTTGGCCAAAACTTCGTTGACTTCGTCTAGAAATTTGTTGTAAATAGCTTCAATTTCTTCTATGTTTTTACATTTTTTGATGGAAATTTCAAATTGAGCACCAGGCTCAATGCTTATGTCTGCATCTTTTCTTTGAAGCCCAACTAAATAGCTTTTGCCATTATAATTTTCATAGATCTTCTCATCATAATGGGGCGAAAGTTCTTCGATTATTTCTTGAACACCGGCTTTTGAGTCTTCGTAAGAATAGAATACAGATTTACCGCTTTCATCCAGGATGAAGTGTTCAATTTCTGCCCCTAAAAATTGATCAGAGGTTTCACCATTTTTTATGAATTCCTCTATTTCCATAGTCCCTATTATATGGTAAAATTAACGCATACGAATCTTAAATGCAGTAACTAAATTTCCAAAAATTGAATAAAGGATTAATTATGAAGATTAGGAATTTTTTTATTTCATTATTTTTGGGGGCGTTAGTTTTATTTTGTTTTTCTGCATGTGCAAATGGAAGTATTTTTGATCCCCAAAAAGATAATCCAGATGCTAAAACTGTTGGTGTTTCTATGCCAACAAAAAGTCTTGAGCGATGGAATCATGACGGCAACAACATTCGTAAGTATCTTGAAGATAAGGGATACAATGTTCGCTTGACTTTTGCAGATAACAAGATTGACCAGCAAGTTAAAGATATTGAATCGCTAATTCCCGATGTTGACTTATTGATTATATCTCCCGTGGATGGTTTTTCATTAAGTCAAGTTTTAAAGGATGCTAAGCGACTAGACGTTCCTGTTGTTTCTTATGATAAGTTGATTCAAGGATCTGATGCGGTTAGTTATTATGTCTCTTTTGATAATTGAAAAGTTGGTTACTTCCAAGGTAATGCAGTATTAAAAGCTCTGGACTTAACGGATCCAAATGATAAATCTAAAACATATAACATGGAGGTTGTTGCAGGCGAGCCTACAGATAATAATGCCATTCAATTCTTTAATGGTTCGTTATCTGCTTTGCAGCCTTATATCGATTCTGGAGTAATTAAAATTCCTTCGGGGCAAAATACTTTTGAACAATGTAGCACTAAAAATTGAGATGCTGCCACAGCTATGAATCGTATGCAAAATATTTTGGCTACCCATTATTCTAGTGGCCAGCAATTAGATATTTGTTTGTGCAACAACGATGCTGTTGCGCTTGGTTCTAGACAGGCTATTGATTCCGATTATTCTGGCAAAAACAAAATCATCATTACTGGCCAGGATGGAGATGAATCAAACTTAGCTAATATTGTTGACGGTAAACAGACTATGACAATTTATAAACCTATTGTTTACGAAGCAACTGTTGCAGTCGAGCTTGTTGATAGAATCCTTCATGGTCTTTGGCCAAAGCAAGAGATAATTTCAGAATTTGGCTTAAGCAATGATTTGACTTTTAATGATAGTGACTATGATGGCGGTTTTGGTCCTATAGATTCGTTCTTATTAACTCCTCTAGAAGTTGATAAATCAAATATCCAGCAAGAGTTAATTGATACTGGTTTTTATTATTGGGACGAAAACGGATACCCTAAGGTTGTAAAGTAATTCGAAGGGAGGTTTTGCTTTGTCAGATAATATTTTAGAGATGAAAAATATTGTTAAGCTTTACGGCGGAGTTAAAGCTCTAAGCAATGTTAATCTTGAAATTAAACGAGGCGAGATTCACGCTCTCGTTGGCGAAAACGGAGCTGGTAAATCTACCTTAATGAATGTTTTATCTGGTGTTATTCCTTATGGACAATATTCAGGAGACATTAAATATAATGGCAAGATTTGTAAGTTTAGCAATATTCATGACAGCGAGGATTTAGGAATTGTAATTGTTCATCAAGAACTTGCATTAATTCCAGAGCTTTCGGTTGCCGAAAACATGTTTATCGGTAATGAAAGAAAAAATAAAGCTGGCAAGATAAGTTGAGATAAGACCTTTAATGATGCCAAGGAGAGCATGAAAAGGATTGGGCTAGACGAAGATCCAAAATCATTAATCAAAGATATTGGTGTTGGAAAGCAGCAACTTGTTGAAATAGCGAAAGCCCTTTCAAAAGATGTAAAACTTTTGATTTTGGATGAGCCTACTTCGTCGCTTAATGAACAAGATTCGATGATGCTGCTTGATATTATGAAAGATCTTAAAAAGGACGGCATTACTTCTATCATTATTACTCATAAGCTTCCTGAGGTGTCATATGTTGCTGATAGAATCACGGTTTTGCGTGATGGAAGCACTATAGAGACAATGTCTAACCCTAAGCATAATATTAGCAAAGACAAGATTATTCCTAAGATGGTTGGTAGAAAACTTGTTGATTTATACCCGAAGCGAAAGTTTAAACCAACTAAAGAGGTAATTTTCGAATGCAAGAACTGATGTGCCAATCACCCTGTTTATACAGATAAAGAAATGGTTAAGGACGCTGCTTTTAATATTCGCAAAAAAGAGATTGTTGGTTTTTACGGTTTGCAAGGTGCAGGTTGTACTGAGCTTGCGATGTCGCTTTTTGGAAATAGCTATGGTTCTAATGTTCACGGCGAAGAAGTTATCGATGGGGCTAAAGTTAATCTTAAAAATGAAAAAAGCGCTATTGAAGCAGGACTTGCTTATGTTACAGAAGATCGAAAGACCAATGGCTTATTATTGGATGATTCGATTAGTATCAACACAAGTTTAGCTGCCCTTAATAAACTAAGCAAAAAATTTGGTGTTATAGATAAGCAGGAAGAGCAAAAAGTTGCTAGAGATTATGTTAAGGCCATGAGGACGAAAGCATCCAGTATTAATCAACCAGTTGGTTCTTTGTCTGGTGGTAATCAGCAAAAAGTTTTGCTATCGAAATGAATGTTTACCGAGCCTAAGGTTTTGTTTTTAGATGAACCTACACGTGGAATTGATGTAGGTGCTAAATATGAAATTTATCAAATCATGAATGATATGGTTGAAGAAGGCAAGGGGATTGCGATGTTTTCTTCGGAGTTACCAGAGCTAATAGGCATGTGTGACAGAATTTATGTTATGCATGAGGGAAAAATTGTTGGCGAGTTTAAAGCCAGTGAAGTAACCCAAGAAAAGGTTATGAAGGCTATCTATAAATCAGAAGAGAGGTAGGAATTATGGGAAAATCGAAAAAGAAAGCCATTAAGTTTAACAAACAATTTACTATGCCACTTATGTTGGTAATTGTTTTTGTTGGCGCTTCTATTCTTACATCTGGAAGTTTAGTAAGGCCGCAAAACATTTCTAACTTGGTATTGCAAAATGCGTATGTAATTGTAATGGCGTGTGGAATGTTATTGTGTATTCTTACTGGTGGTAACGTTGATCTGTCTGTTGGATCTACACTATGTTTGTCAGCTGCCTGCGTGTCTCAATTGCTGTTAGGCGGCGTGTCTGTTCCCGTTGCTATTTTAATATCGATTGGTGTTGGCATAGCAATTGGAGCAATCCAGGGATATTTAGTTGGTTTTACAAGAGTTCCGCCATTTATTTGTACTTTGGCGGGAATGTTTGTCATTAGAGGTGTTGCTCGCGTCGTATTAGATTCTAAAACAGTAAATATTACAAACGAGGATTTCTTTAATGTATTTGGTTCATATATTCAAATACCCGGATTAGACCATGATGGTTTCTATCTTTCTGCTTTGTTGTTTGGCATTATTCTTGCTGCTGCAATTTGCTTGTTTATGATTGCCTCAAGAATAAGTAAGAAGAAAAGAGGAAGCGATGCTGGTGGATTAACTTCGTTTATAATTAAAATTGTTATTACATTAGTTCTCATCATTTCTTACAGCCATATGCTTGCTCAATATAAGGGTATTCCGGTAATGCTTCTTTGGATTTTGGGTGTGGTTGTATTGTTTATGTTTGTTTGTTCTCAAACAGTATTTGGACGTCATTTTTATGCTGTTGGAGGAAATGCATTGGCTGCTAAGCTTAGCGGTATTGATTCGCGAAAAGTTCTATTTTGGGCTTACTTAATTATGAGCACATTAGCTGCTTTCAGTGGCCTGTTGGTTGCAACAAGAATTGGTTCTGTTGACGGAAACATGGGTAATGCTTACGAAATGGATGCTATTGCTGCATGTTTTATTGGTGGAGCAAGTGCCTATGGTGGTTCGGGAACTATTCAAGGTGTAGTTGTTGGAGCTTTGTTCTTAGGCGTTATTAACCAAGCAATGAGTATTTTAGGTTTGCCTGACCAATGGCAATATGTTGTTAAAGGTGCGGTCCTTTTGGCTGCAGTTATATTTGATGTTGTTTCAAGTAAAAAAGCCGCAAAGGCATAGGAGAAAGGAAAAATTATGGCTTATTTTGATATTGAAAAAGTAAATTACGAAGGCAAGGACTCAAAAAATCCTTTTGCATTTAAGTATTACAATCCAGACGAAGTAATTGCTGGAAAACCAATGCGCGAACATCTTAAGTTTGCACTTTCATGGTGACATACTATGGACGCAGATGGCACTGATATGTTTGGCGTTGGTACAATGGATAAAAGCTGGGGAGGAAAGGATGCATGAAGCACTTCTGTTGCTAGAGTTGAAGCAGCTTTCGAGTTTATGCAAAAACTCTCCATTGATTATTTCTGTTTCCATGATAGAGATATTGCTCCAGAGGGTTCTTCGCTAGCTGAATCCAATAAGATGCTAGATCAAATTGCCGATGTTATTGAGGAAAAGCAAAAAGAAACTGGTCTTAAGTGTTTATGGGGTACAGCAAATTGTTTTTCTAATCCAAGATATATGCATGGTGCTGGTACTTCGCCAGTTGCAGATGTATTTGCTTTTGCCGCAGCTCAAATTAAGAAGGCTATTGAACTAACTGTTCGTTTTGGTGGTAATGGCTATGTATTTTGGGGTGGCCGCGAAGGCTATGAAACTCTTTTGAATACAAACTTAGGTCTCGAGCAAGATAACATGGCTCGTCTTATGCATATGGCTGTTGATTATGCTCGTTCAATTGGTTTTAAGGGTGATTTTTATATTGAGCCAAAGCCTAAAGAGCCAACTAAGCATCAATATGATTTTGATACAGCAACAGTTATTGGATTTTTGAAGAAATATGATCTAGAAAAAGACTTTAAAATGAATATTGAAGCTAACCATGCTACATTGGCTCAGCATACATTCCAACATGAACTTCGTGTTGCACGTGAGAACGGTGTCTTCGGTTCTATTGATGCCAACCAGGGCGACACCTTGCTTGGCTGGGATACGGATCAATTCCCAACTAATATTTATGATACTGCTTTATGTATGTATGAGGTCCTAAAGGCTGGTGGATTTACAAACGGAGGCCTTAACTTCGATAGTAAATCTCGTCGTGGTTCATTTACTCGCGAAGACATTCTTCATAGCTACATTGCTGGTATGGATACATTTGCTCTTGGACTTCGTGTAGCGCTTGCTCTAATTGAAGATGGTCGCGTTGATAAGTTTGTTGATGAGCGTTATGCTTCATGGACAAAGGGCATTGGTAAGAGCATTATTGATGGCAAAGAAGATATGAAATCTTTGGAGAAGTATGCTCTTGAAAAAGGCGATGTTGTTGATACTCTAAGTAGTGGCCGTCAAGAGATGCTTGAGTCAATTTTAAATAACGTTATTTTTAATCTTTAAGGAGGAGACATGCCATATGTAATTGGCGTTGATTGCGGTACAAGTGGTACAAAAACTGTTTTGTTCGATGAAAAATGTAATGTTATTTCTTCGAAGACAATTGAGTACCAGATGATTCAGCCTCAAAATGGTTATGCCGAGCAAGATCCTGCTGATTGACGAAATGCCATGCTTGAAACCATTAAAGCTGTTGTTACTGACAGTGGTGTTAATAAAGATGAGATTGTTGGTATTGGTATTTCTGGACAGATGCATGGTCTTGTAATTTTGGATGAGAATTGCGATGTTATTCGTAATTCCATCATTTGGTGTGACCAGCGTACTGGTGAGCAAGTAAAATGGATGAATGAAAATGTTGGAAATGACAAGCTTGTAGAAATTACAGCAAACCCTGCTCTTACAGGCTGAACTGCTGCAAAAATTTTGTGGGTCAAAGATAACGAACCTCAAAATTACGAAAAGATAAAACATATTTTACTTCCAAAAGATTATTTGCGTTTCGTTTTAACAGGCGAATTTGCTACCGAAGTCTCAGATGCATCTGGTATGCAAATTTTGGATGTACCGAAGCGCGACTGGTCTTCGGAATTGCTTAGTGCTTTTGAAATTGATAGAACTTGGCTTGGAAAAGTTTATGAATCTTGTGAAGTAACAGGAAAACTTACAAAAGCTATGGCTGATGAGCTAGGTCTTAATGAAGGAACCATTGTAGTTGGTGGTGCTGGAGACAATGCAGCAGCTGCTGTAGGTACTGGCGTCGTTGAAGATGGTAAGGCATTCACTACAATTGGAACTTCTGGTGTTGTTTTTGCTCACACTTCTAATATTTCAATTGATAAAAAGGGAAGAGTGCACACTTGCTGCGCTGCTGTTCCTAATTGCTGGCACGTAATGGGTGTAACTCAGGCTGCTGGACTTTCATTGCAATGGTTTAGAAACAACTTTTGCCAAGACATTATGGCCGAAGCTGAAAAGAAGGGTGTTGACCCTTACGATATTCTGAATGAAAAGGCTGCCGAAATTCCAATTGGAGCTGACAACCTAATTTATCTTCCATACTTGATGGGCGAGAGAACGCCTCATCTTGATCCTGATTGTCGAGGCGCTTTTATTGGTCTTTCGGCAATTCATGGAAGATGAAATTTGCTTCGTGCTGTTATGGAAGGTGTTACTTATTCACTTCGTGATTGTGTTGAAGTATTTCGCGAGATGGGTATTAGCGTTTCAGATATGATGGCTTGCGGAGGCGGTGGAAAATCTAAGCTATGGCGCAGCATGCTGGCAGATACTTACAACTGCGAAGTAAAAACAGTTGAGAGTGAAGAAGGCCCTGCACTTGGAGTTGCTATTCTAGCTCTTGTTGGGGCTGGAGTTTATTCTTCGGTACCTGAAGCTTGCAACGAAGTTGTTCGTCTTGGTTCTACCCAAAAGCCGACAGAAGAAAACATCGTAAAGTATGAAGATGTTTATAAGAAATATATTGGTTTATATCCTAAATTGTACAAATAGTTCGAAAGGAGAATAATGGCTACAAAAGAAGAAAAAGGATTTTATAAGTTAAGTTGACTTGCAAGAATTGGTTTTGGTTCTGGTGATTTAGCTCAAAACCTAATTTATCAAACAATTAGTATTTGGTTGTTGTTTTTTTATACAAACATTTTTGGTCTTGATCCTGCTGCAGCGGCAACAATGTTTTTGGTTGTTCGTATTGTAGATGTAATTTGAGATCCAATTGTTGGTACATTTGTCGATAAGCACAATCCAAAACTTGGTAAGTATCGTGCTTACTTAATTTTAGGTGGTATTCCTTTAACAGGTTTTGCAATTTTGTGTTTCTGGAATGGCTTTAGTGGTTCGCTTCTATATGCTTATTTTACATATGTTGCAATGAGCATGTGCTACACACTAGTAAACGTTCCTTATGGTGCTCTAAATTCTTCGCTTACTCGCGATACGAATGAGATCACAATTCTTACAAGCACAAGAATGTTTATGGCTAATTTAGGTGGTCTTGCTGTAAGCAGTGGTATTCCAATTTTAATAGCTCTATATGCACCAAAAGATGAAACTGGCGCTGCTATTATCAACACTACCGAAGCTGCTGGTGCTTGGTTTATTACTATGACCATTTATGCTTTGGTTGGTCTTGCATTGCTCTTCTTCTGTTTTTCCCAAACAAAAGAGCGTGTTGTTATGGCTCAAAGCGAAGCTGCCAATGTAAAGGTTAGTGATTTGTGGATGGAATTTGTTCGTAACCGTCCATTGCGTGTTTTGGCTTTCTTTTTCATCACTGCTTTTGCAATGATGAGTATTGGAAATGCTGCTGGTTCATATTACATGACATATAACATGAGTGCCACACCAGAAGAAATTTCAATCTTTATGGGTCTTGGTACAATTCCTTCGTTTATTTTCTTGCCACTTGTTCCTTTCATTAAAAGCAAAATTGGCAAAAAACCAATGTTTTATGTTTTCTTGATTGTAGCTATTGTTGGTCTTGCAATGCTTTATGCTGCAAGCACTGTTGATGCGCTACACAGTCAGATGTGGTTTGTCTATGTTGCTCAGTTTGTCCGAAGTGCCGGTGTTTCTGTTGCTACTGGTTATATGTGGGCATTGGTCCCCGAAGTAGTTGCATATGGCGAATATAAAACAGGACGTAGGATTGCTGGTATTGTTAATGCTTTAACTGGTATTTTCTTTAAAGCTGGCATGGCTTTAGGTGGTGCAGTTCCTGGCTTCGTTCTTGCTTATGTTGGATTTAATGCTGATCTAGCAACACAAACTCCAATGGCTGAGCAAGGCATTTTATGATTAATTTCTGTTATTCCAGCTGTTTTATTGGTTCTTGCAATATTTATCATTTCTCGTTATGAGCTTACAGATGAGAAAATGGATGAGATTAACAAAAAGATTGAAGAAAAAAATAAATAGGAGATTCTAATGGCTAAAGATGTAGAAAAAAGATATTTGTTTCCTGACGATTATATGGCTGACCCAAGCGTTCATGTTTGGGATGGCAAATTATATATTTATCCTTCACACGATTGGGATAGTCCAGCCGAGGAAGATGACTTCGGTAGTCACTTCGACATGAAGGACTATCATGTTTTGTCTTTAGAAGGCGACGACCCAATGACTTCTCCTGTTAAAGATCATGGTGTCGCACTAGACATAAAAGATGTTCCATGGGCTCGACGTCAGATGTGAGATTGCGAAGTTGCGCGTGGCAAAGATGGTAAGTATTATATGTATTTCCCAGTAAAGGACAAGACTGATATTTTTCGATGTGGGGTTGCTGTAAGTGACACTCCAACTGGCCCTTTTAAGGCTATGCCAGACCCAATTCGTGGTAGCTATTCAATTGATATGGCTATTTTGGAAGAAAATGGTTCTCATTACATGTATTTTGGGGGAATTTGGGGTGGCCAACTTCAGCGTTATAGAAATAATTGCGCGTTGGATACTGGTACAACTTATCCTGCCGATGATGAGCCTGCAATTTGTCCTAAGGTTGTTAAGCTAAGCGATGATATGCTTCAATTTGCTGAAGATCCAAAAGATCTTCAAATCTTAGATGAGAATGGCGAGCCTTTAAAAACAGGGGACACTCAGCGTAGATTTTTTGAAGCAAGCTGGATTCATAAATACAATGATAAGTATTATTTTACCTATTCAACAGGGGATACACATAATATTTGTTATGCAATAGGAGATAATCCTTATGGTCCATTTACATATGGTGGTGTTGTACTTTCCGAAGTTGAGGGTTGGACAACTCATCATAGTATTGTTGAATTTAATGGTAAGTGGTATTTATTCCATCATGATTGTGTTCCATCTAATGGTGATACACGTCTTCGTTCATTAAAGGTTTGCGAATTGACCTATGATGAAAATGGTGGGATAGAGACTATTAATGGCAAATAATTAAGGTATTGCATGTAAGCCTTGTGCTATTATACGGGCTTACGATTGTGGAGAGCTGACCGAGAGGCCGATGGTGCTCGCCTGCTAAGCGAGTGTACCCCACAAGGGTATCCGGGGTTCGAATCCCCGGCTCTCCGCCAGGAAAGACAGCATGTCGAGGAGGATGTCCTGTAAATGAGTTTACCAGCTTTCAATTTCGAATATATAATTTATATCATATGTAGTGTCTTATGTTTTATTCCTGCGCTTGTTTTGCACGAAGTAGCTCATGGTTTTGCGGCTTATAAGTTGGGGGACCCCACTGCAAAGGCAGCCGGCAGGCTATCGCTAAACCCACTTAAACATTTGGATTGGTTTGGTACTGTAATTTTGCCATTATTCTTAATGTTTTTCAGGTTGCCTGTTATTGGCTATGCAAAACCTGTTCCATACAACCCTTCGTATTTTAAGGATCCGCGTAAGGGCGACTTTATTGTAGGAATTTGCGGACCTATGGCTAATTTAGTTATGGCCGGAATCGGCGCTGGAATTAGTTGATTATGTGTTACTTTTGTTCCACAGGCTGTTTTTAATTCTTATGCTTTTGCAATGTTTTATGTATATTTCTTAAATCAATTTGTAATGATTAATTTATGCTTAATGTTCTTTAATTTGTTACCAATTCCACCTTTAGATGGTTCGAGCATCATTGCAATTTTAATTCCAATTAGATGATTGCCTAAGTATTACATGATTGAGCGTTATGCAATGCCAATATTTTTGATATTAATTATGGTTGTTCCTTATGTTTTGCATTTCAATCCAATTTCTTTGTATTTGAATGTAACAGCAGGCAACCTCTTAAATTTGATTATGCCATCGGTGTTTTAATTGGCGTATAAGGTTAAAATAGAAAACTTCGAAGGTCCTTTTGATCTTCTACTTCAGCTTGTTAGCGATAAAAAGTTGGACATTGGTTCAATTTCTATTACAAGTATTATCGATCAATATTTAGAGCAAGTTGCTCATCTTCAACAAGTAGATTTGGATGTTGCAAGTGACTTCATGTTGGTTGCCGCGTCTCTTTTGAAGATTAAGACTGACATGTTGCTAAAGCTTGAACCCGACGAGTTGGACGAAGAATTCGAGGAGATGACGCCTTCGGAGGCCAGGGACACATTGGTTGCAAGGCTTCTTGCGTATAAGCAATTTAAGGATGCTTCGGATGCTTTGCAAAAACTTGAAGACGAGCAAGGGAAGTTGTACCCTCGTTTGGCAGGTTGGGACCCTCAATATTTGAATCTTATGCCAAATTATCTTGAGAATGTTGAGCTTCCTCAAATTGCTCAATTAGCTGCAGCTTTGTTTGCAAGACGCGATGAATTTTTGCTTGATGCTGCGCATATTGCCGCAAAGCCAATTCCAGTTGTCACATACGTAAAGACAATTTATACGCGCATTGTTAATAAGAAACAAATGAAGTTTTCGGACTTGATTGATGCTTCGGCAACACCGCAAATTATTGTTGTTAATTTTTTGGCAATGCTTGAACTTTACAAACACAATTATGTAGACATTAAACAAGTTGACCATAAGCAAGATATCGAGATTAAATACATCGAAGACTCAGGTCCTCTTGATTTAGAAAACATCGAGACCGATGAAATGGACTAATTGGTAGGTGAGAAAATGGCAGAGCTAGATAATTTAGAAAATGCGATAGAAGCTGTATTGTTTGTTTGTACAGACCCTGTAACTGTTAAGCATTTATCTGAGATTTTTGAAAAAGACGAAAAAGAAATCGAAGATGCACTAGCTAAACTTCAAGAACGATATGAGCAAGAAGATAGGGGAATTACAATTAAGCAAATTGCTGGCGGATGAAGACTATTTTCAAATCCTAAATACCATGAGGTTATTGAAAAGTACGTTTTATCTTTAGATCCAAGAAAACTTTCTGCGGCTGCTTTGGAAACTTTGTCCATTATTGCTTACAGTCAGCCTGTCACACGTGCTGGTGTTTCTGCTGTTAGAGGTGTTAATAGCGATAGTTCTATCAACTCTTTGATGGAAAAAGGTCTAGTTAAAGAAGCCGGCGTTGCAGACACGGCTGGAAGTCCTATCCTTTATGCGACAACCAATAAGTTTCTTGAGAATTTCGGCCTAAATTCAATCGAGGATTTGCCTAATATCGAAGACTTCGCTCCTGACGAAGAGACTAAGAAGTTCATCTTCGATAGATTGAGTGCTACAAGAACAGATCAACTTGATCAAATGGAAGCATTTGATAACGAAGTTGGCGAGGCAGAATCTGATGTCGAGAAACCTGAAGTCGATTCGAAGGAAATGTTCGAAAGCGCATTGGCAGGTGCCTTCGGAATTACAGAAAAAGTCAACTTGGACGACGTTCAACTAAACACCGATGATGAATAACGAAGATTTGAGGCTTCAAAAATATCTTGCTAGGTGCGGCATTGCATCTAGACGCACTTGTGAGGAATATATATCTGAAGGTCGAATTACCGTAAACGATAAAGTGGTTACCAAACAAGGCACTAAGGTAAACCCGCAAATTGATGTTGTGAAATTTGATGGCGAAGTTATTTTGCCAAGCTCCGAAGACATCACAATTATGCTAAACAAGCCTGCTGGTTATGTTTCTACAATGAATGATCCTCAAGGAAGGCCTTGCGTGGCTGACATTATTCCAGTGCAAGAATATCCTTCAATCTTCCCTGTTGGAAGGCTTGATAGACTAACTTGCGGAATGTTAATTTTTACTACCGATGGCGATTTAGGCCAAACTTTGCTTCATCCCAGCCATGAAGTTACAAAGAAATATGAAGTTGTAATTGATGGCAAGCTTGAAGAGAATAGTTCACAGTTCAAAAAGCTTACTAGTGGTGTTGAGATCAAAAGTGGTATGACTTCGCCTTCGGAGATTGAAATAAAAGATTACTTTGGTTTTGATAAATATATGGAACTTGAAAATGAGTTCTTTACAAATTGCGCTAAAGATGACGACAGTAAAGCTTTGCCGGGGGACAAGGAGCTTCTTGACAAGACATTCACGCTTCTTACTATTGAGATTCACGAAGGTAAGAACCGCCAGGTAAGAAGAATGTTTGAAGCCGTTGGATTTGAGGTGCTTTTGCTCAAAAGGCTTAGTATTGGGAATTTGAAATTAGGAAGCCTAGAATGTGGAAAATGGGCTAAACTAAACGATAAAGAAATTGAAATGATGAAGAATTAGGGGAGTTTATGTCAAGCGATTACGAAATTTTTAATCCAATTAATATGCCACTTCGTGGTTCGCTTACTATGCCTGGCGATAAATCTATTGCAAGCAGGGCAATTTATCTTGCTGCGATGGCCGAAGGCACATCTCATATTTTCGATTTACCTAGGTCTAAAGATGTCATGTCTGTTGTGTCGGTTGTAAAAGACTTAGGTGCGAAGGTTAAAATTTTAGAATCCAACCACAGAAATGCTGTAAATTTTGATATAGAAATTACTGGTTGAGGTCAAGCTGGACCAAAACCTCTTAAGAGTTCAATTTATTGTGGCAATTCTGCAACTTGCGCAAGAATTGGCATGGGTGTATTGGCACCATTCGATGGTGCGATGATTGTTGATGGCGATGAGTCATTGCATAGACGTCCATTTATGAGGATTGTTGACCCGTTAATGCAAATGGGCGCAAATTTTAAGGTTGTTGCTCAAAAAAATGGTAAGCCACAACGCTCAAGTTTGCCAATGGAGATTATAGGCAACTCCGAAGCTAACCCAATATATTATGAAATGCCAGTTGCATCTTCCCAGGTAAAGTCTTCAATTTTGTTTGCAGGCGCAAATATAAAAGGCGAGACAACTGTTGTTGAGCCATTTCAATCAAGGAATCATGATGAAATTTTGCTTAAAGCCTTTGGTGCAAATGTAAAAGTTAATAAAGACATTTTTAGCGTTTCTATCAAAGGTCCTACAAAGTTAAAAGCATGTGATTTTTGAGTCCCTGGCGATGTGTCTTCGGCAGCTTACTATTTGACTGCTGCTGCGATGGTTCCTGGAAGCAAAATTACAATCGAGAATGTTGGCATCAACCCTACAAGACTTGGTTTTATTGATGCTTTGCGCGAGATGGGCTCCAGAATCACAATTGATGAAATTTCTGAAGAAGAGCTAGCAAAGAAAAATATGAGCTACGCTGGTGAGCCTATTGGAAATATCACTGTTCAATATGCTGGGCGACTAAATAATATTGTTGTTAGCCCAGATAAAATTCCTTCGATGATTGATGAGATTCCAATTTTGGCCATGGCTGCCGCATGCGCCGAAGGCGAGAGTGTCTTCTATGGTGTGAAGGAACTCAAGCTTAAAGAAAGCAACAGAATTCATGCTATTTCTGAAGGTCTTCGTCAACTTGGCACAAGGGCAACTGATAAAGCCGATACTTTATATGTCGAAGGTGGCATTGATATTGAGGCAAAAACTAGCCACAAGCCTGTTGATATGGATAAGGATGGTTGTGTTTTGCTTAAGCATCACTATGATCACCGTCTAGCAATTTGTTGGGCGTTAATGGGACTTTGCTCTTATGTTCCTGTTAAGATGCGCCATTTTGAAGTTTCGCATGTTAGTTACCCCCAATTTATGGATGACTTTAATGCGCTAGTTTTGGAAAGCAAGAAGGAGAAATAATGATAATTGCTATTGATGGCCCAAGTGGTTCTGGTAAAAGTTCAGTTAGCGACGAAGTTGCAAAAGTTCTTGGCTTTTCGCATTTAGACACTGGTGCAATGTTTAGGGCTGTGGCCTACCTTGCACTAAAACAAGGTATTGCATTAGATGACGAAGATAGTCTTGGTAAAGTTGCCAACGATGAAAAAATTGTCTTCGAAACCGAAGAAGGAAATCCTGCATATAAAAGCATCACTATGGCAGGCGAGGACATCACAGATAAAATTCGAACCGATGAAGTAACAAAAGCCGTTACTCCAGTTTGCAAGCACCCTAGAGTGCGATCAGCACTCCTAAATCAACAAAGAGAAATCGGCAAAGCCGGAAATTATATTCTAGACGGAAGAGATATAGGCACTGTCGTTTTTCCAGATGCAGAGCTTAAAATCTTTTTAACTGCAAGCGCCGAAGAAAGGGCTCAAAGGCGTGTATTGCAAAACGAAGAGACAGGCGTTGGCTCAACAGATTACGACGAAGTTTTGGCTGACCTAAATAGAAGAGACGAAGAAGATAGCAACCGAGACGTTGCTCCTTTGATGGCTGCCAAAGATGCTATTGTTATTAACTCTACAGCTATGGATAAACAAGAAGTAATTGATGAGATTATCGCATTAGCGAAAGAAAGAATGTAGTGAAAACGCCAAAGTTTTGAGATAGAAAATCGCAAGACTTTCCTCATTTATGAGGAAATTTAGTATATTTTATACTTAGACCTATCATGTTAATCTTTAGATTGGGCCATAAGAACAGAGAAAACTTACGAGCATTTCAAGGAAAAACAGGCGTTGTTGTAATTTCGAATCATACAAGTTTCTTGGATGTTTTTTGTCAATATTTATGCATTAGACTAAAGCAATGGCCACGCTTTCTGGCAAGAGGTACTTTGTATAATCATAAAGCTTTAGGTTTTATATTAACAAGATGTGGTGCTATTCCAATCAAGCGTGATAGCGCTGATCGGCGAGCGATTAAGCGACCCGCTTCTCTTTTAAAAGAGAAAGAAATAGTTGGAATCATGCCCGAAGGCACTCGACGTGGCAAGAGTGGACGCAAACCTACTCTGCATGCTGGCGCAGCTTTCGTCGCTCGTATGGGTGGCAATGTTCCAATTTTACCTGCAACTACAATTAATGCAGAGAAAGTAAAGCAAAAGGGTAAGTTTGTACGCTTCCCAAAGATTACAGTTGCATTCGGAGATCCAATCTTATTAGAAGATTTTGACTTCCTCCCGAAGGAAGATCGTCTAGAAGCATGCACTTGATTTGCTATGCGCGAGAGCTTCGCAATGTTCTACGGGCGAAGCCCGGAGGACATTGATATGAAGGAGCTCTTCCCAGAGACGAAGGATTATTCTGGCGTGTTCGAAGAACACGCCATTCCTCACCATACATCTGAAGAGATTGTAAAAGGTCTTAAATAATGGAAATTTGCGTAGCAAAAAATGCAGGTTCGTGCTACGGAGTAACAAGGTCGCTAGACCTTGCTTCTAAAGCTTCTGGAAAATGCGCTACCCTTGGAGAACTTATCCATAACCCTTTGGTAGTTAAAGATTTAGCGGATAATAATGGATTAGTTAAAGTTGAATCGGTTAAAGAAGCTTTGGATAAAGGAATAGAAAAATTAATTATCCGAAGCCATGGGATTTCGTTAGAAATCCTTGATGAACTTAAGAAAACTGATATAGAAATAATTGACGCCACTTGTCCTTATGTTAAGAATGTTGCGAGCTCTGCGAGCTTACTTGCTGGCTTATATCCAGCAGTGGTTATTATTGGGAAAAAAGGGCATCCTGAGGTCGAGGCTGTTGCTTCGTATGTTCGTGCTGCTGGTTCGAAATGTTTTGTGGGCGAAGACCACGAAGAAATCGATAAGTTTCTACCAGAAATAATTAAGTTGAACGATTTAATTGGAGTTGTATCCCAAACAACCCAAAGTGTAGAAGTCTTTCAAGATATCGTAAGATATCTTGAAGAAAAGAAAGTTAAAGTTGAAGTAGAGAATACAATCTGCGTGGCAACCAAAAAACGCCAAGAATCTGCTGCTGAGCTTGCAAAAGAAGTAGATGCCATGCTGGTTATTGGTGGTCACAATTCTTCAAATACTAATCATCTGGCCGCTTTATGTCGCCAAAATTGCGACAAAGTATTTCATATAGAGTCCGAAGAAGAGTTAAACGAAATTGACCTTTCAGGCATCATTAAATTAGGCGTCACAGCTGGCGCTTCAACCCCAAAGTCCCAGATAGATTCAATCTTAGATCTTTTATAGTATTGTAAAAATATGAGGTGTCGACTCATAAGGGAGAGATTTCGAATGGGGTATTTTGAAACCCCTGCAGCGTCATGCGCTTGCTGGCAGCTTGCCTGCACTTTGGCATTCCGCGAAGCCGTTGAAAAATACCCATTCGAAATCTAGGTGCTTGCGCCCACATTTGTAGTATAATTCCCAGCTTACCACACGATTTGAACTAAATTGGAGGGGTAAATATGAAGCATTTGAATGCATGGACAACTTACTCTAATAAAGACGTAGACAATGTAATGAAGTTTGCGGAAGAGTACAGGCAGTTTATTAGTGATTACAAGACTGCTCGTGAGTTTAGCTATGGCACTGTACAAATAGCTGAAAAGCAGGGCTTTAAACGCTTGGAGAAGCTCGTAGAGAAGGGTACTAAGTTAAAGCCAGGCGATAAAGTGTATTCGCAAATCCAAGATAGATACACCATTATGGCTGTTATTGGTAAGAAGCCTATGGATAAGTATGGTTTGAATATTTTGGGTGCTCATATTGATAGCCCAAGGATTGATATTAAGCAAAATCCAATTTATCAAAGCGATGGAATGGTAATGTTTGATACTCACTATTATGGTGGTATTAGCCTTTATTTGTGGGTTGATGTGCCTATGTCGCTTCATGGTATTGTTTGCAAAAAAGATGGTAGCAAGGTAACTATTAATATTGGCGAAAAGCCTGGCGAGCCAGTATTTTTTATAAATGATTTGTTAATCCATTTGAATCATAAAGAGCAAGATAAGCCAGTTAAGGATTTTATTGATCCAGAGAAGATGGATCTTTTGGTTGGTAGTAGACCATTGGTTAATGGTGATTATAAACATTCGAAGAAATACGATGGCATTGTTGATAAGGATGCTGTTGTTGACCCAAGGTCAAGTGTGAGTGAGCCAGGCAACCAGGCTATTACTCAATATATCTTGAAATTATTGTATGACGAATACGGAATTCAAGAGTTGGATTTAGAGTCTGCTGAGTTGGAAGCTGTACCTATTGGTCCAGCTAGAGATTGTGGCTTCGATAAAAGCATGTTAATGGGCTATGGGCATGATGATAGCGCTTGTGCGTATCCTTCGGCGCGTGCATTGTTTGATATTGAAAAGCCAGATAAGACTTGCTTGTGCGTATTGGTCGACAAAGAAGAAGTGGGAAGCCTTGGCGCTACAAGTATGGAAAGTAGATTTTTTGAGAATACCATTGCTGAAATCATGGAGCTTTGTGGCTTGCATGGAATGTTGAAGTTGAGGAGAGCCATGAGCGCGTCTTGGATGATTTCTAGTGATGTATCTGCTGCAGTTGACCCTAATTTCCATGATAAATTTGAGATGAAGAACTCGTGTTTTTTGGGCGATGGCTTCGTATTTAATAAATATGGCGGAAGTCAGGGCAAGAAGAGTAGCAACGATGCGCCTCCAGAGTTTATGGCTAAGTTGCGCAAGATTTGTGATGACAATGATGTTATTTTCCAATCTGCCGAGCTAGGTAAAGTTGGTGTTGGTGGCGGCGGAACAATTGCTGCAATTCCTGCTAATTATGGAATGAATGTTATTGATGCTGGTGTGGCTGTTCTTAGCATGCATGGGCCATGGGAAGTTGTAAGCAAAGCTGATCTTTATGAAGCATATAAGGGTTATGTTGCTTTCTATAAAGATTGTTAGTTTGAGGGGATAATGGATAAAGTAATAATCGTTGAATGTATTTCTACAAGTATGCACTACGTTCACGATTTGCGTGAGCGAGGGCTTGAGCCTGTTATTCTTGAGACTTACAATGATGATGGTGGTAAGGAAGAAGCCAGGCGTCAGGCTAATTATGTCCATATGGAAAAGCCTTTGCCTCGTCGTATTCAAGCGTTTCCAAACTACGAAGACACCTTAAAGCTTGTCAAAGCTGAAAATCCTATTCTTGTTTTACCTGGATCTGAAATGTCTGTCGAGTTGGCAACAAGTCTTGCTTATGATCTTGGTTTAAAGAGTAATGACAAAAAGAATTTACCTCAAATGACTCGTAAGTCAGAGATGCATGAAGCTTGCAAGCGTGCGGGTCTTCGATACATTCGTGGACAGATGGTTGCAAATGCCGAAGAAGCACTGACATTTTGGGAGAGCATCGGTAAAAAGGATGTTGTTATTAAGCCAACTCATAGTGCTGGTGCTGTTAGCGTCCATATTTGCGATAACGAAGAGCAAATCAAAAATGGGGTCAATAACATTGTGGGCAAGCTTGATATGTTTGGCGAGCCAAATGATAAAGCTCTTATTCAAGAGAGAATCAACGGGACTGAATATATTGTAAATACGATTAGCCGCGAAGGCGAAAGCTATGTTAGTGCTGTTTACAAATATAAGAAGCGTCCAATTCCTGGTGGTTCGATGCTTTATGACATTAATGAAAACTTAATGGATAATGAAATTACTCTTGAGGTTCAAGAGATAATGGAATATGCTCAAAATGTTGTAAAAGCTATTGGAATTGACTATGGGCCTGTTCATGGTGAGTATATGCTTGATGAAGAAGGTCCAGTTTTAATGGAAGTCAATTGTCGAATTTGCGGTGGCGATATGACTAAGGAATTTTTAGACATAATGTTTGGCCATCATGAAACAGACAGAAGTCTTGAGGCCTATTTTGACGCAGATAAATTTAAGCAACGTGTAAAAGAAGGCTATAAAACCACAGGTAAGGGCTACTTTAAGCTTCTTCGTATTTTGGAAGATATTGATATTGTCGATGCTCCAATTTGCAGAATTGCCGAAAGCCTACCTTCCTTTATTTCATATGTTGGAATTGAGCCAAATAAAAAAATGCATTTGCCAAAGACTATTAATTTATATACAAATGGTGGTAAATTTTCTTTTGCGAGTCACGATGCAGCTCAAGCAAAGCATGATTGTGATGAGATTGATCGCATCGAGCGTGAAGATTATGATTCAATGTGGACTCTTGCATAATGGATATAATCTGTGAAATAAAATCCATTGTAGTTATGGGAAACCAGATGGGCCGCACTGTTGGCATGCCAACTGCTAATTTCGATTCAACTAATATCCAAGTTGAACTCCCCGAAGACGGGGTCTATGGTTCTTTAGTTACTTTGTCAGATGGGCAAGAAAAGTATGGTGTGACTAACATTGGGACCAAGCCTTCGGTAGATGATTCTGGTAAACATAATGTTGAAACTCATATCCTCGATTTTGACGGGGATTTATATGGTCAAGAATTGTCCGTTCGTATTGTCAAGCGAATTAGAGATATTCAAAAATTTAATTCCCTCGAAGAGGTCAAAAAGCAGGTCGATTTAGATAAAACCTGAATTGATCAATTAAATTAAATTCAGTCTTAAATTTTTGTGCTAAAATCAAATTAGTTTTAAGAAACGAAGTAGAGTATTAAGTAAGGTGATATGTATGGATGGCTCGCCATTGCTGGCGAAGATGCTTGAAGCTAGAGGCATCACACAACCAGATCAAATAGAAAAATATCTGCATCCTGACCTGGAGAGGGACTGGACAAATCCTCTTGAGCTAAAAGGTATGGAAAAGCTTCTTAATGTTGTTGAGGCCGCCATGAAAGATGGCAAGAGAATTTTGATTTATGGCGACTACGACATTGATGGTATTAGTGCAACTTGCGTTATGATGCGTGGGCTTCGCGCGATTGATAAACATATCAACTCTGGGATGCAAGTTGATTATTTCTTGCCAAGCCGCTTTGAGGAGGGTTATGGCATTACTGAAAAAAGCCTTGAGAGGTTACTCAAACTTGAGTCTTTGCCTGAGCTTATCATTACTGTTGATTGTGGTGTGACTGCTGCCAAAGAAATAAAGACCTTGCAGGATCATGGCATTGATGTTGTTGTTACTGACCACCATGAAAAAAGTGAGAACATGCCTACCGAAGTCCCATTGGTTGACCCGAAGGCCGAAGACAAGGAAAATCCAAATTCAATTTTGGCTGGTGTAAGTGTGGCATTGAAATTTATTCAAGCGCTTGGTGGGCGCTTGGGCTTGCCCCATGTTTGAATGGATTATATTGATTTGGCTACCTTGGGCACTTTGGGTGACATTATGCCCTTGGTTGATCAAAACAGGTCATTGGTTCACGAAGGCTTGGCGTTAATAAATAAAAACCCTCGTCCTGCATTAAGAGCAATTTTAGATGTTGCAGGAAGGAAGGCCGGGGAGCTTCGGAGCACTGATATCAGTTATGTAATTACCCCAAGGCTAAATGCTGCTGGCAGGATGGATAAGGCAAGCTTGGCTGTGAACCTTTTAATGTGTGATGATTATGCCCAAGCTTATAACTTGGCAATTGAACTTGAGTCCTTCAACAATCAAAGGCGTGAGATAACTGCTCAAATTATAGAAGAGGCAAATTATAGAGCTAAAAAGATAATGGAAAACAGCCCTGAGGCAAGGTCTTTGGTTCTTTGCGACAAGTCTTGGCACCCTGGCGTTTTGGGTATTGTAGCTGCTAAAATTGCTGAGATTTACAAAGTGCCCAGCATTGTCATGACCATTAAAGATGGACTTGCTCATGGAAGTGGCCGAAGTGTTGGCGATGTTGACTTGCATAATGCATGCATGAGTAGTTTTGATAAATTTGAAAAGTTTGGTGGACATAAAGGTGCTTGCGGTTTAACTATAAAAGAAAGTGACATCCAGGACTTCGGTGAAAAGCTCGATAAGTTTTTACAAACTCTAAATAAAAGTGAGTTCCAAGAGTCTGTTTCCGCGGATCTTGAGGTGGGGCTTCATGAATTAATTGTCGAAGACGTGGAGGCTCTTGATGCGATGGAACCTTTTGGTAATAAGAACGAAGAACCTTGTTTTGTCACTAAGAATGTTTTTATTAAGAGAGCTAGGGCTGTTGGTCAAAATCATAATCACCTTTCTTGCAATATTACAGATGGTGCTTACGGTGGCCAGGGGATAATGTTTAATGTAGAGGATGTTAATAAATATCTTACTTGCGATGGCACGGTTTTTGTTGCCTATGTTCCAAAGGTTGAGGAATTTCAAGGGCATAAAAATGTAAAAATGCATATTAAAACAATTTTACCAAGTGATGTATTTTCTGCTTCCGGCAGTCAGAATTCCGAATATATAAATCAGCTCTTCGAAAATGTCAAATTTAGAAATGTTAAGCATAAAAGTGTTGGAGACTTTATTAAGAATTCTGTTTTTGAGCTAAATGCTGACATAATCGATAAGAATATTGAACGTGATGGGCTTGCTGAAGTCATAAATAACAAGGATAGTTTTGCTAATCTTGACGACGAAAAAATTTATGACGAAATTATTAAGGCTATGATCGGCGAAGACGGCAAACTTCATGAATCGCAAAATGAAAGCTTGAAGCTTTTAGAAAAAGGTAAGTCTGTTTTGTCTGTCATGCCAACAGGTAGAGGTAAAAGTTTAATTTTCCAAACCTTCGCTTCAAAACTCGCTCTTAAAGATAAGAAGATGAGTATTTTTATTTACCCGCTTCGTGCTTTGATTAGCGACCAAGCCTTTCATCTTCAAAAGAATCTCGAAAAATTTGGGCTTAATATTCAAGTTCTTAATGGCGAGACTCCCAACGAAGATCGCGAAAAGATTTATGAGAGTATGAAAAATAAACAAGTTGATATTATGCTCACCACACCGGAGTTTCTTGCTATTCATATGGACAAAATTGCACAATGTGGTGATGTTTCCTTCGTCGTTGTGGATGAGGCACACCATTTGGGTCAAGTTAAGATAGGCGAACGAAGTGCTTATGGCCATATGCATAAGATTTTAGAAAAGCTGGGAAATCCGCAAGTTTTGGCTCTTAGTGCTACTGTTAGCGACGATGTTTGCAATGAAATCCAAAAGTTTTTGCCAATCGATGAGATTGTAAAAGATAATTTTGAGCGTGAAAACTTATATGTTGATGACAGAAGAAACATTAAGTGCCGTGATGATTATTTGGTATCGCTTTGCGCCAGTGGAGAAAAGATTGTTATTTATGTTAACTCCCGCCAGCAAACAGTGGATCTTGCAAGGGTGATTAAAAGCAGGGCCCCGCATATTGCTATGCAAGTTGCTTTTTACAATGCAGGAATGAGCAAGGATGACAGAAAGAAGATTGAGACTTTATTTAGAGATAATGAACTAAGTGTGCTGGTTGCGACTTCGGCTTTCGGCGAAGGTGTGAACATTCCTGACATTCGGCATGTTTGTTTGTACCATCTACCTTTTAGTAATATTGAATTTAATCAAATGGCCGGTAGGTGCGGGCGCGACAACAAACCTGCGATCATTCACTTGCTTTACAACAGAGCTGACGCAACAATTAATACTCAAATTTTGGAATCCTCTAACCCAGGGCGTGATAGTTTGGCCAAGATTTATATGTGAATTAAGACAACTTGTGAAAACTTCAACGGTTCTTTTGAAATATGTCATGACCAATTGATGGAAATGTATGAACATTCTACAATTCCTGCTGCTCCGGGTGCTGTTTTATGCGCTTTAGATATCTTTGGTGAATTAGGGATAATAAATGTTGAAACTCTTGTACGTGAAGCTAAAACTTATAGTAAAATTGCGCTTGTTGATATGTCAAGCAAAGTTGAATTAGATAATAGCTCGCGTTTTTGTGAAGGGCAAAACGAAGTCAATAACTTCGAAGCTTACCGTCACACAGCAATGCGAAGAACTGCACAAGATTTAACTAAATTGTTAAGACATCCAATTTTACCAAGTGAATTAGGTTAAGGAAGGTATTATGAAATCTGATATTGAAATCGCCCAAGAAACCCCGATGAATGACATTCGTGATGTTGCTAAAGAAGCTGGCATTCCTGAGGAATCGCTTGAGCTTTATGGTAATTACAAAGCGAAGATTAACATTCATGACATTAAAACCGACAAAAAAGGCAAGTTAATTCTTGTTACTGCCCTTACTCCAACTCCTGCTGGGGAAGGAAAGACAACTATTTCTGTTGGTTTGGCCGATGCCATGAGAGCTTATCTTGATGGGTCGGATAAAAATGTAATTTTGGCACTTCGTGAACCTTCGCTTGGCCCTGTCTTCGGTATTAAAGGTGGTGCTGCTGGTGGCGGCCATAGCCAGGTAGTTCCTATGGAGGATATTAACCTTCACTTTACTGGCGATTTTCATGCTATTGGTGCTGCTAACAACCTACTTGCTGCAATGCTGGACAATCACATCCAGCAAGGTAATGACCTGGGCATCGATCCAAAAAGCATTACTTGGAGACGTGCTGTGGATATGAATGACAGACAGCTTCGAAATATTGTTGATGGTCTGGGTGGAAAGATGCAAGGGGTTCCTCGCGAAGATGGCTTTGACATCACAGTTGCTAGCGAGATTATGGCAGTATTTTGCTTGGCAACAGACCTCGTTGACCTAAAGAAACGTCTTGGTAACATTGTTGTTGGTTACACTTACGATGGCAAGCCTGTTAGTGCCTCGGACTTAAAAGCTCAAGGTGCTATGACCGCGCTTTTGAAGGATGCCATTAAACCTAACTTGGTACAAACACTTGAGCATACTCCTGCTTTGGTTCATGGTGGTCCTTTTGCAAATATTGCTCATGGATGCAACAGTGTTATTGCCACAAAAACTGCTACTAAGCTTGCCGATTATGTTGTTACAGAGGCTGGCTTTGGTGCTGATCTTGGTGCGGAGAAATTCTTGGATATTAAATGCAGGATGAGTGGCTTGAAGCCTTCGGCGGTTGTTATGGTTGCAACTGTTCGTGCGCTAAAGCTTCATGGTGGCGCTGCAGCAGGCATGAAAGCTGCCGAGATGAAAGAAGAGCTTAAGAAAGAAGATCTCAAAGCCCTTGAGGCTGGCTTTCCAAACCTTCTTCAACACGTTAAAAACATCGAAGAGGTTTATAAGCTTCCATGCTTGTCTGTTATTAATGTTTTCCCAACAGATACAGACAAAGAAATTGATTTACTTTACAAATTATGTGCTGATGCAGGCATTAATGTTCAAGTATCTCACACTTGCATGAACGGCTCAAAAGGTTCCGAAGACCTAGCAAAAGCTGCTATTGATATGTGCGAGCAAGACAGTTCTAAATTTAGCTTTTCTTATGACCTTGATAAAGGAATTGCCGAGAAATTAAATGATCTTGCTACAAAGATTTATCATGCTGATGGTGTTGAGTTTGTTGGAAACGCTGTTAAACAGCTTCCTGTTTTGGAAAAGCAAGGTTTTGGTAAGCTTCCAATTTGTGTAGCGAAGACACAATACAGTTTTTCCGACGACCCAAACAAGCGTGGGGTTCCAAAAGATTTCAAAATTACAGTTAGAAACCTTAAACTTGCTGCTGGTTCTGGCTTTATTGTTGCATTGACGGGTGAGATTATGACAATGCCTGGTCTTCCTAAAGTTCCTGCAGCTGAGAAAATAGATGTTGATGAAAAGGGTGTAATTTCGGGATTGTTCTAATGGCTAAGATTCTTGACGGAAAAGAAGTTGCAAACGCAATAAGCCAAAAAAATGCTGATCGAGTCAGCGAGATTATTTCTTCTGGCTCATTGGTTCCAAAATTAGCTGTAGTTTGTGTGGGGGATAGTGCTTCTAATGCTTCTTACTTAAAAGGCATTGAAAAGCGCGCTTCCGAAGCTGGTGTTTTGTATGACCTCAAAGAGTTCCCTGAAGATATTTCTATTGAAAAATTATGCGAGCAAATTGAAAGACTAAATGAAGATGAAAAGGTCAATGGGATTCTTTTGCTTCGTCCTTTGGCTGGTGGGTTAAAACAGTTTGAGGCTGATATTTGCGAAAAGATATCTCCTGAAAAAGATGTTGATGCCGCAACAAAACTTTCCGTTGCAGGTGCGTATTTAGGAAGTAATGCTTATGCACCTTGTACTGCTGAAAGTTGTGTTGCCATTTTGGACCACTTCGGTATTGATATTGAGGGTAAGCATGTAGTTGTTATTGGAAGAAGCTTGGTTGTTGGTAAACCTGTAGCAAATATGTTGCTAAACAGGAACGCTACAGTTACAGTTTGCCATTCAAAGACCGAAAATATTCCTTCTATCAGTAAAAAAGCAGATATTGTTGTAGTTGCAACAGGAACTGCAAATAAATTTGGGGCTAAATACTTTTCTAAGGGGCAAGTTGTTATTGATGCTGGTATCAATTGGGATCCAGAAGCTAAAAAGTTATGCGGAGATGTTGACTTCGAAGCTGTGGAGCCAATTGTTGATGCAATCACACCTGTTCCTGGTGGAGTTGGATCTGTGACTTCGGCGATCTTAATCCAACATACCACGCAACCATAATAATTGCTATATTTAAGTTCGTGTTTATAATAAGAATTTTTGCATTTAGTATGCTTACTTTTATGTGTTTATTTGATATAATAAAAAAGATTATTATTTAATATAAAGGAGTAATTATGCATATCAATACTAAATTTTCTAATAAGTGTCTATTGTTTGCGATTGTTACTGTGTTTTCTATTATAGTATTCGAATTATTCTTTGTTCTGTTTACTAATAATTTCGCTATTGCTAATTCAAATGAAACCCTGGTTTATTCTCAAAATAATGACCCAGACCCTTATTATGGCACAAAGGAATATTGAAACGAGCATTTTGGTCCTCATGAAGATAAATACATAGATAAAAATATACCTGCAGGAACGACTATAGGTAATGCTTCGGGTGGTGAAGTTGCCACTTATTTTATAGGTGACGATATTACGATTTCGTCAACAAATCCCAGCCAGCCTTGTCTTATTATTGCCGGTAATGTGGATTTATGTTTTGAAGATGGTCATAGTTTAACATTAAAAGTTGCTGATAGCGTAAATGGTGTTGGTAGTGCGCCAGATATCCTTCTTACAAAAGGCAATTCGCTTCATATTGTAGGCAAAGGGGATTTAAAAATTCAAGGTAGTTCTGTCAATGTCGATAAATCTTATGTAAAAGGACAGGATGGAACTCAAGGATCTTGATATACACAGTATTATAAGTATGTTGTTTTGGGTTTCCCAGGTCGCGGCGGAAATGGTTCAGGTGGTGTTGGAGCATTAATAGGAACTTATGGTGGCGCCGGTGGTGCTGGTGGTTATATAACTAATCCTAAAGATGATCGTGAAGAGATGGTTGAACAAGGCCATTATGGAAGTGGTACTGCGGTTCAACCTGGTGGCACTGGTGAAGCATCTGCAGTTTCTGGGGATTTGTCTATATCTGGCAATGTAGCGCTATCTTTAACTCCCGGGACAGTAAGATATACAAACTCACTAAATAATGAAGCCCTAAATGGTGTTTATGGGCCCAGAAACAGACAATATACTGGTAAAACATTTGGGATTTGAGATTGCTATAATTTTATTGGATCAAATGGCGGAGGAGGGCAAGGCGGTTTAGGCTTTGCTGGCGCAATTTTTGGCTCTGGAGGTTCTGGCGGAGCAGGAGGTGGCTGCGGCGGAGAAAATGGTTTTGATTATACTAATTATCAAAATTATTGTTATCCAGATGGTGGTGGTGGTGGAGCTGGTGTTGGTTCCGCTAGCACTTATGGTGGAACCGCCTTTCCACGCAAGTCAGATTCTGACCAATTCCCTGATGGCGCAAAAGATGGAGAAAATTATGTTGCTGGGACCAGTACTGCTCCAGGTAACGGAGGGAGGCCTTCTGGTGGTGGAGGCAGATATCAAAATGGTTACGGCGTAGAAGGTGGGAAAGGCGGATTTGCTGCTGTTGCTGGTTTAGCAGGAAATTGTTTTGCTATTCCTGGTTTATTGCCAAAAGTAGATAAGGTTTCCAGTTTTATTTCTGATAGAAATGGTCAAGAGAGTGACCGCTATTTGGTTTATCCGCAAGATGAGTGTAAAATTGTTCTTGATGGTAGCTTACAAGATGATGAATATATTTATAGCTATTCTGGTCAACCTATTTTTCCTGATTATAAGGTTATACATGTGCCAACAGGTAATATTATAGATGATGATTGTTTTTTTGAGGTTAAATGAGAGAATAATGACAAACCCGGCATGGCAAAACTAATTATCAAAGGCAATTCTTCTTTTAGCACCACACAGGCAACTATTGGCCAGTCGATGTTTACTGCTTCTGGGGTAATAGAAGTTCAATTCAGAATCGCTAATATTTTTGATGTAAAAAATTTAACTGTCGCATCTAAAGTTTATAATGGTGAGCCAATTTCGTATCAGGGTGAACCATACATTGTCGATGAAAAGCAAAGACCAATAACAGACTTAACAATTGATGATGTTGTTTTTGAATATAGTAAATTTAATTCTGAATTAAATATATACGAAAAAATTAATTACGTCCCAAAAGATGTAGGTGATTATTCTTTGATCTTTTCTATTAATAAAAAAGGCTATGAATTTTATGTGTCATTAACCTCAATTAAGTTTTCTATTACTATTGCTGACATAACTATTAATAAAGATGCCTCCGAAGGACTTAAGATTGAAAAAGTTTTTGATGGGACAATTGATGCTGGAAATGAAAATTTGTCCGGTTCATTAACCTTTGACAATATCGCAGAGGCGGATAAAAATAAACTTGAAATTTTTCCAATAATTTCTAAGTTTACATCTGAAGACGTTCATGATGAAAAAATTGTTTGTAATCTAAGAATTAAATGTACCGACGATAAGGACTTACTGAAGAATTATAATTTAGTAGATGATACTACGGAGATTCAGTATCGTATTTCGCAAAGAACTATTAATGTAGATTCTGTCAGCGCAAAAAATCGTACATATATAGCAGATAACTTTAATGTAGAGGTGGATGATGTTAAATTTTCAAATTTAGTTGAAGGTGTAAGTTTTGATCGAGATTCTGAGTGGATTATCGAAGAAGGAAAAATTACTGATGAAAATGTTGATCCTGGCCGTCACAATTGTTCCTGCAAAATTACTAATAAGTATGAAAATTATACTTTTTCAGACGGTCAAACAATTACGTATAACTTTATCGTTAATATTTATGGTGAGCAAGTTGCACACCCAGTGGCTTCAGAAACAGAATTTTATTACAATGGAAAAAATCAAGTTTATGATGTAAAAGCATATCCAGGATTGTATACAGTTGAAGGAAATACAGGCACGGAACCTGGCACTTATACGGCTATATATAAGCTGGCAGAAGGAAAGAATTGAGCTGATGTTGAAGAAAGTAAAAAATTTGATCCTTATGAAATTACATGGGAGATTAAAAAGCATAAGCCTATTGTATTTGATAATAATTTTATTACACAAGCTGTTGCCGATAAAGATCAAGTTGAATTTGAATATAAAATTAATGACAAACCTGAGGATATGAGTATCTCTAATGTAAATTTGGGTATTGAAGAAGGTGAAGAATATATTGATAGTTATCAATTGAGTGAGGATGGTACTAAGTTACTATATTCTTTGTCAAGCGAGGCCAAGCCTAATAGTTCTATAAAGTTTAAAATTTCTCTCCAGTCTGACTTTTATGATGATTCAATTATCGAGGTTCAAGTTAATTTAGTAGATAAATATAATGTTAGTTTAACTGGTATTTATTTTTCCGACAAGTGTTATGATAAACAACCAATTTCTTTTGAGGGCAATGTATGTGCACTTGTTACAGATATGTATGCTATAAATAAGGATATATCTGATAAAGTTAAAAATGACCTCATTTTTGATTACTATCGTCTTGTAGGCGCTGAATATATCCATATTGGTGACGAGGCTCCAAAGGATTGTGGGTCTTATAAAGCTATTGCTAAAATTAAAGAAAGCAATAGTTTTGGGGCTGGTATGTCTAGTGAGTTAAAATTTGAAATCAAGTTCAATAGTCAAGATATAATTGTTTTTGATGATGTAACTGAATCTCGTTGTTATGCAATAGAAGATTTAGACTATGTTGGAAATTTGAATATTATAGATAGTATTCCAGAAGGTGAAAATTATCAAGTTGTTATTAAAGAGATTGATGATAAACAAGCTTTTATTGACACAATTAGCATTGATCATGATGGTGAAGTGCATATTAAATTTAATCAAGGCTCATTAAAGCCGGATAAATCAATATCTGTTATTGTCAGTGTTTTGTTTGATAATTATTTATCACAGCCGTTAACATATACTTTAAATTTGGAACCGAAAAAAACTTTAAGTATTGGTGGCATTACAATATATGACAAGGGCGAGTATGACGGAGATTATGTGCCCTGAGATGGAAAATTTTATATCAAGGATGGAGATACGGACTTGACTGATGAGTTGCTTGAACAAAAACATGTAAAATTAATTTACAGAGATCATGATTCTGACCGAACATACGATGAGCCACAAGTTAATGCAGGAATTTATGATATAGAAATTCGCATTGTTGACTGAGATCAACTTTATACAGGAAGTGCGATTTATACTGCATCAATTGGCAGAAAAACTATTAATGTTGAATCAGAAGAGCCGTATGTTGGCGAAATTACGAAAGTGTATGATGCAACAACTTCACTGCCAACTGGTTTTACTGATTCACTGGAAATTGATGAAAGAGATATTCTTGATAAAGATAAAGGTAAGGTGTTTGCAAAGTTTAATGCGTCTCAGTTTAGTTCCCCAGATGTTTACGAAGACAATGTTGATTGCGATACAGAACTCTATGGTGAAGCTTCAAATAACTATAAGCTTAACTTTGAAAAGGTTATTGCAAAATATAGTATCACTCCAAAATCATTAAATGTAAAAGAAGCAACTGCTGAAGCTATTAATAGAGACTATGATGCCGATAATTATAAAATAGATATTAAAGTTGACATTGACGGTGTGATAGAAGGCCATGAGCCTAGGTATAGCTCGATTGCTCTCCTTGATGATAATAATGTGCGTGAGAATATACCAATTGACTCTTATACTGTAAAGTTGATTTCAGATTCAGAATCCAATGAGCTTAATTCTGTCTCAGACAACTATTGCTTCAAGGTTGAAGGTGAAGATCGAAGATCAATAGAAATTAAGCTTGCTAAACCATTATATGCGGAAATACAAAGAAAAGAATTACCAGAAATATTTTTAAAGAGTTCTGTTAGCCATACTAGTGAAACAGGTGTTTTTAATTATGAGTTTGATCATGACATGTTTCCTAAGGGAATGTTAATTGATAATACCAAATTTCAAAAGGTTGGTCTTGTTGACGATAGCAATATGATAAAAAATTGAAATATAGATGCCAATTCCGGTCTTATTACATATGAAATTGCTAACACAATCAATAATAATGCAAAAGCAGAGCTTCAATTTTCTGTAGAATCACAAAATTATGGTACGTCAAAAGCGGTTTTAGAAATATGCTGAGATAATGGCTCTACTATTGCGTCGACAAACGACAATACAAATCAGATTATAATCGCGTTAAGTATCTTGTTTGTCATGAGTTTATTTGTTTTTGGTAGCTTATTTATAACTAAGAGAAACTAATCTTTTAACCAAAAAAAGATACTTTTTATTTTTGAATGTGAAATTGATATTTTTTGGATAATTATGCAGGCTTTTTAGTATAATACGCCAGCAAGCGAGATTTAAGGAGAAATCATGGCTGGCAAAAAAGAAATTCAAAAGAATGAAACTACACTTTCTTGGTGGTCCATAGCCGTAATGACATTCTGTACACTATGGGGTTTTAATAATCTTATCCTGGGATGTTTTTACTTCGGGCAAACCAAAGTAATTGGTGTTTGGTTGTTTGTTTTCCTACTTTATTTTCTACCTTATTCGCTTATGGTAGGAGAACTCGGTTCTGTATTTAGAACCCATGGTGCAGGTGTAAGTTCCTGAATTTATGAAACAATCGGTCCAAAAATTGGGTATTTTTGTGGTTGAATTGGATGGGTTGTAATTCTTCCGTATTTATCCCAAAAGCCAAGTTTGATTATTGTTGCATTTAACTGGATGACACGCCAAAACGGCGACATTAGCAATATTGATCCTGTTACAGTTCAGCTGATTGGCCTTGTAATTTTCTTGGTTTGTGTATTTTTGGCAAGCAGAGGTCTTAAAGTTATTAAGACTATTGCAACTGTAGCTGGAACATGCAGCTTTATCATGGCAATGTTGTTTATTGTTTTTGGGTTTATTGCTCCATTTGTTAATGTAGACCCTGCAAATATCCAAACTTATTCAATTGACTTTGATCCGTCACATTATTTCCCAGCAGATTTGAGTGTTTTTGCATCTCTTTCAATTCTTCTATTTGGTGTTGGTGGTGCCGAAAAGGTTGCCCCTTACGTTAATAGAATGAAAAATGCTGGAAGAGACTTCCCTAAGGGAATTATTGCTGTTGTAATTATGGTTGCAATTGCTGCTTTTGCTGGCGCTATTGCAATGGGCATGATGTTTGGTCAAGACGGTCAAGAAATTACAAGTGACTTCATCACAAATGGTCAATATGTTGCATTTAGCAAAGTTGGTCATGCACTTGGCATTGGAAATTCTGTTATGGTTGTTTATGCAGCTGTTAAATTGATCACAGATACAGCGGTATTAATTGTAAGCATTGATGTTCCGCTTCGTTTGCTTCTTGCTAATAGTGATGCTCGCTTTATTCCTCTTGGCTCGTTAAAGCAAAATAAGCATGGTGCTTATACTTACTGGTTGTTGATTGTTACAGTTATCGTTGGTATATTATTGATTCTTCCTGCACTTGGAATGGGTGATACTGATGGTCTTATCAAATGGCTTGTTGAGATTTGCTCTATCGTTATGCCTATCTTTTATATTTGTGTATTCATTGCATACATTGCTCTTAAAGCGGACAAGAAAAAGATTAAAAGACACAAAGATGATTACATTTTTATCAAGAACAAGAGCCTTGGTATGTTAGTTGGTATTTGGTGTAGCGTAATTACATTGATTGGAATGTTAATGCAGATGTATGACGAGAATATGTTTATTTTTGTATTGAATATTTGTATCCCTGTTGTCTTGCTAGGCATGGGTGTA
>JAZUHG010000018.1:0-13050 GCA_045641605.1 Phoenicibacter sp.
TGCTGCAATACAAATTAGAAGATCTGTTCAAATAAGAATTAAGAAATAATTTAATATAAGATTGTTATATATAAAATTCGATTCTTAATTATGCTATTATATTCGCTGCGCTTTTGCGCGAATGCTGGAGTGTCGTCTAACGGTAGGACAGCGGTTTCTGGTGCCGTATGTGAGGGTTCGATTCCTTCCACTCCAGCCACTTTCGTGCTCGGGCTGACGCCCTGCGCACTAAGCTTTCGCTACGAAATAATTTTATCCATCATCTGCACCCTTGTTTTGTGTCTCGCGTACGCGGTACGCGTCGTCAAAAAGGCGGGCACATCTGAAGGATATAATTATTTCTCGCTGTTTTTAACAAGAAATATCGTTATAATTATTTTTTACTTCGGAAAGGAGAACCATGAATATAGTAGATTTGTTAGATAAGAGAAGTGTCAAGTTTGGTGTAGATGCCAAAAATAAAGAAGACGCAATTCGACAAATTTGTCATTTGATGGCCGAGTCAGGTAATATCGATGATATCGATGGATACATTAATGGCGTTTTAGACCGCGAAGACATCGCGACTACAGGCGTTGGAAACAATATTGCTATGCCTCACTGTCAAGGGGATTTTGTTAACAGTGCTGGTTTGGCTGTTATGAAATTCAATGAAGGTATTGAGTGAAATTCTCTTGACGATGAGCCAGTTAAGCTAGCTATTTTGATTGCTGCTCCCATGACTTCAGACAACCTTCACTTAGATGTTTTGGCAAAGCTTTCAAGCATGCTTATGCATGATGATTTTCGTGATGGCTTATTAAATGCCAAGGACGAAGATGAGTTTTATCAAAGAATTATTGATGCAGACAAAGGTGAGGAAAAAGCCGAAGAGGACACTTCTAACATTAACCCAGAAGGTCCATTAATTTTAGCTGTTACAGCTTGTCCTACTGGTGTTGCTCATACTTATATGGCAAAAGAAGCTCTTGAAACAAAAGCTAAAGAGCTAAATATTAACCTCAAAGTAGAAACTGATGGTTCTGGTGGTATCAAAAACGAGCTAACTGATGAAGAGATTAAAAAGGCCAAAGCTATTATTGTTGCCGCCGATGCCTTCGTTCAAATGGGTAGGTTTAATGGTAGACCTGTTATCGAAGTTCCAGTATCAAGCGCTATCGGCAACCCAGATGTCTTATTAAATTCTGCTGTTAACGATAATATTCCTAAGTATAAGGCTGGCGCTTCTGAGGTTTTTCAGATTGGTGCTGGCGATGGAAGACTAGAAAAAGCAAGCAAGGCTCATACAATTTACAAGCATTTAATGTCGGGTATATCCCACATGATTCCTTTTGTTGTAGCTGGAGGTATATTGCTTGCGTTCGCTTATATGATCGATGGTTTATGCGGCTCTCCAAAGGATGGTCTTGAAATTGATGGCATATATTATGCTTTTGGCTCAATTAATGAAGCTGCACGAATACTACATGATTTAGGAGCTACATTTGGGCTTGGTTTAATGTTGCCTGTTTTGGGTGGCTTTATAGCGTACTCGATTGCTGGCAAACCTGGACTGGTTTCCGGCTTTGTCGGTAGTATTGCTGCAACTCAAGGCATGTATTCGGCACTTTATTATTATTCAATGTTGACTACTGGTGTCGATTCAGATTTCTCAATGCAACTTGCATCTTCTAGTGCAGGCTTTATAGGAGCTATTGCAGCTGGCTTTATTGCAGGTTATTTCGTAAAATTTTTACAGAGAAAATTCTCGAACTTCAACAGGACTTTGGAGCCAGTACGAGATATGTTGATAATTCCACTAATATCAACAGCTTTTGTTGGAGCTTGCATGTTTTTCTTAAACGCTCCATTTGGCCTTTTGAATATCTATCTTGGAATTGGACTTCAAGTTTTGAAAGATGCTAATTTGATATTGCTTCTTGCTGCTCTTGTTTCTGCTTTGATGGCGACAGATATGGGAGGTCCAATTAATAAGGCAACGCATTATTTCGTTTTGAGTCTTGTTACAACTTCGCTCGGTTCTTCTGGGACTCCAGAAATGCAGACACTTGCTTGTCAGTTGATGGCTGCAAACATTGTTGGTATTATGGTTCCACCTGTTGGAATTTCCATTGCAACTTGGCTTTTCCCGCAAAAGTTTACAGCGGCTGACAGGGTGCCTTCGATCGCCAACTTCTTTATTGGCTTATCAGGAATTACCGAAGGCGCAATCCCATACGTCGCTATTAGCCCTGTAATATTCATTTTCGCATGCATGAGTGGTGCTGCAGTTGGTGGTGTTATAAGCATGCTATTGGGAATGGAAGCCATTGCTCCCGAAGGCGGTACAATTTCATACCTTGTTATGGGTGCGTCATGCTGGAAGGGAATTGTAGCTACTTTTATAGGTGCATTTGTCACGGCAATACTTATTGGCTTACTTAGAAAAGACGTAGAGCCACAATATGCCAAACTAGGCAAATGAAAAGGTATCCCAATCGGACGTAAATTTAAATAATAGAAACGCATTCAGTTGTGTTAAAATTTTGCTGCTATAAGTGGCCCGGTCGTCTAGCGGTTTAGGACGCCGCCCTCTCAAGGCGGAGGTCGCCGGTTCGAATCCGGTCCGGGCTACCATTCAGGATGTACGCGTCTTCAAAAAGGCGGAGGTTATTTCTTTAACCCTACATATATATTATTTTCCTGCCTATAAAAAGGATCTTAAAAAAGTAGTATAATGATTGCTTATATATGATGGAAAGGTTAGGCATGCTAGATAACATTAATTTGGGTATTGAGTTTGTTGGACACAATATTGATCCGGTTGTTCCAAGTCCGGAATATGTAGGTGCTCAAACTGGTGATATAGCTTTTATTATTATTACAACATTAGTTTTGTTGGGAATAATTGGTTTGTTTTTGATAGGTATAAGCAAAGCGCCATTATTTAGCACAACTACCCAAGGTCTTCATCTTCGTACGAGTTCTAAAAGCAAGCAAAACTTCAAACCTACTATTAGCGCAATTTTTGCAGCTATACTTGCCCTTATGTTAATTTGCTCATGTTATTTTTCAACAAAAGCATTTGCTGGAAATAACGATGCAAACATAGATGTCACTCCAGATAAAATTCAAGTTGTTGTTGATGGAGACACCGGCACAATCCAAGAAGCCGTCTTCAACTTCGAAAATAATTCCGACAATTTTTACCTTTTCGATAAAACAACCTCTATGTCTCTGACCCCCGAAGCCGCCGCAATAACTCAAGCGGCTGATTGAGAACTCCAACTTACGGCACTTGAAACAGATTTATTCAAAGGTGTTCCTGACGGATCCGATTATACTGTTCTGGGAGACGTTGTCACTCTTATGCCACACACAAGTGCACAAGCAGTCTTGAAGTTTAATAAGGGCGATTTTGAAACAGCCAAAAAGCTAGTTGGAATTAAGGCATTCACTTTAACCATGATTCCTGACCAGCATGTTGTCGATATTCCTACAGCACCAGACAACATTGTTTATAATGGTCAATCTCAAACTGCTATTGCAGATACTGAGGCTTATACAGTTAAGAATGGTTCTGGAACAAACGCCGATTCTTACAACGCAATAGTAACGCTTAATTCTGATTATAAATGGCCTGATAAATCTACCACCACAAAAACAATTTCTTGGACCATAGCTCCATTGCCAGTTGCTTTATCTTGAGACACGCCAAGCCTAACATATAACGGCGAAGCTCAACACCCAACAGCAACAGTCACAAACTTTATAGGTTCCGATGCTGTAACCCCAGAAACCTATTCATATCCAGAAGGTTACGACGGCACTTCCGCCAAGGAACAAAAAGTTTATGTTGCAACCTTAGGTGGCACATCTGCTTCGAACTACACTCTAGAAGGAGCTACAGGAAATGAAAAAACCTACACAATCGCTAAAAAGGCCTTAAAAATTACCGCAGATGACATAAACAAAAAAATAAACAAGCCAGCACCAGAACTAACCGCAACATTTGATGGTCTTGTAGAAGGCGAGATTTTTGTCAAAGGCACAGACTACAACCTTTCATGAGATCAGCCAGCTGAAGAGGTCGTAGGTCAAAAGTTTGACATCACCGTCACTCTTCCTGAGCAACCTTCAGAAGTCGCAAAAAATTATCAAATAGAAACCAAAAAAGGAACTCTCACAATTGTGCCAAACGAACCATCAATTACGCCAGACGACATGTCTAAAACATACGGCGAGGCAGACCCTGCATCGTTTACGGCAACGGTCAAAGACACAGACACCGGTCATGACTTAGTTCTTGATACAGACTTTACTTTGTCAAGAGAACCAGGCGAAAACGCTGGAGAGTATAAGATCTCAGTTACTCTTATTGAGACAAGCCCGTCTGTAATTTATTATGGCAAAGATAATATTTTATGCGAGACAGGCACATTCACAATCGAACAGCTTGCTGTCAATTTGAACTGGACAAGTGATTCGTTTACTTATAACGCCCAAGCTCAGCACCCAACCGCAAGCATAACTAACGTAATAAGCGGAGACGTTGTATCTATCAAAACCTACGCAGGACTTAATGATGACTTTAATCTTGTGGATGCTGGCACTCAAAAATGTAAAGTTGCTGAACTTCAAGGAGAAGACAAAGACAACTATTCTCTTGAAGGAGATACGAATAAAAAAGAATATTCAATAGATAAAGCTGACATCGACATGGACCTTTCGATTAATGGAGAAAGCGTTACTCAACCTCGCAACTACCAAGACGTTACACTAGCCCATACTCTTACTGTTAAATTTGGGCCTGATGTTTCACAGAGTGATTTAAGCTACCAATGATATGAAGCCCCAAGTTTCGAAGGCCAGAAAACCGAAATTTCTGGAGCAACTGACGCCACTTATCAAATTGGCAAGGATTCATATGTAGGTCAAAAATTTTATTTTCTAAAAGTCACTATAAATACTACAGATGATAACTTTAACAGCACTAGTAAAACAACAACAAACCAAAAATATGTTAAATTTGTTTATACAAAAATGATTTTTAACGACCAATTAACTAACGGCATCACAACTTTATATACAAAATACGCCACAAACTTGCTTTACAAAGGCGAAACCAGCGAAGAAGCTGGCACAATCCCAACCGCTTCAAAAGAGGGTTATACTTTTGGCGGATGATACACCGAAACTTCTGGTGGCATTCAGGTGGTTAATGACGAAAACAATATAGTACCCGGACAAACAATTGAAGGTTATATCTCTTCTGGTGGTTGAGTTAACACAGTGGAAAAAACACTATATGCACATTTTTATAAGGCTCAATACTTGACATTTACAAACACAGCCGAAGGTGACAATACTATCAAGTTTACACAAAATGTCCAAGCTTTCAATAATGCACCTTCGCTAATTTTGAGATATTCGACCGACCTTGTTAAATGAGATGTGCTAAATACTAGTGGCGATACAGAACAAACATTGGCAACCTTAAATAACTCAGACAAAACAAAATTATACGTTGCTGGATACAATCCAGAGGGCTTTTCTACCGCTACAAGGATCGATTCGTTCAGCTCTACCGACAAGTTTTCGGTTGACGGTAATTATATGGCTCTAATAGACTACACAAGAGATGATTTAAAAGCAATTCCAAATGACTATTGCTTCCAGCAGCTTTTTAAAGATTGTTCAAGCCTAACATCAGTTCCGAAGCTAGACTTTACTTTTGACAAAGAAAACCAATCTCATTGCTTAAACCAAATGTTTGAAAACTGTAATTTAATTAATTATCTTGAAGTAACTTTTACTCAATGGCCAACAAACGGCTTTAAAGATTGAGTTAAGGGTATTGCCGATCAAGGCGTCTTTATTTGTCCAGCTATGCTTGAGTGGAAAGTTTCATATGTAATATCATATGGAAGCCATAATCCAACATGAGATTTTTGTCCAGTAAATTTTCATAACGGTAAGGGAGAAGCTCGTGCATATTTTTCAGAGTCTAATGTCATGCATTTTTTTCTTTCCAGTGAAGAATACCATGATAATTCTGTAATAGTTCCTATTGATAATAATTTAGGATCCCCCTGACAACAAATACTCCCTTTTCATGCTGTTTCGTTTACATTTACAAATGGGTTTATCTCGTGAACTAGTAATTTAAGATCACTAAATTCTTTTTTTAATGGTTTTAATAAGATTGAAAATTTAGATTTAAGTAGTTGAGACACAACTAACGTCGTTGATACCGAATACTGCTTTTGTGAAACAACGGCAAAGAATATTAATATTGAAAATTGAAAGTTGGAAAAATGCATAACTTCAAAATATATGTTTTCAATTAATGAAAATCTTGAAAAAATATTAGCAAATATTGAAACTGATTTGTCAAAAGCTGATGGCGAGTTTATGTTTTCATACTGCCGTAAATTACCAGGTTATTCTTCTACCAATGTAAATCAGGACTATGCTAAAAATATTGCTTATGGAGGCTATTTTACTACCGAAAATCAAGGCAAGATGCATTTTGATTCAGAAACGCATAAAGCAACGTTTTACACAATAAAAGACCCGTCTATTTCCGAAGACGATAGTTATATTCATTTAGATAAAATAAACTGAGAACCAAACAACTTTAATAGTGTTGAGTTCACCGAAAATTTCTCAAATGGTTGAATGCAAAATGTTCCATCGACGAAAGAATGATTTCAGGGAGCTCGATTTACCAGTGTAAATCTTAGCTTCGATGGTAGCAAATTAAAAGACATGTCAGAAATGTTTGGTTTTTGTACGGCATTGGTGGATATTAACTTAACAATTAAAAACGGTTCTGCCGTGGAAAATTATTCCGGTGTGTTTGATGAGTGCTGACAATTGGAGACCGTTAATTGGAATATATCTTTTGAGAATGCAAAGAATACCGATAATATGTTTTGTCATTGTATGAATTTAACTTCTATTCCAGACTCGAAAAATTGAAAATTTAATAAGGTCGAAAATGCCAAAAAGATGTTTTATCAGTGTAAAGCATTAACTAATATTGATGTAAGCAATTGGTTTGAAGCAGAAAAAGCTTATCCAATACAGAATTGCTCGTCTATGTTTGAAGAATGCGATTTGCTGGAATTTATATATTGTAAAGCAGATACGGATTGAAGCAGTATTATTTCAAATTCTTCAAATATGTTTAAAAGTTGCCCGAAATTGCCACATTATGTTGAAGGTTCAACCCCAACAGATGCCGCATGGGCAAAGCCATGAGATGGAGAATCAGGTTATTTTACAATTAAGACTTAGGATTATTTGATACAACGCATCATTATTTGTCGAGGGGAGAGTCAAAATGAAAAAATTTTCAAAAACAACACAGATTTTTATGGCATTTGCTGGTGTCCTTATTTTAACTTTTGCCGTAATAATTGGATGGCAAGTTAACTTGCATTACAACGGTAAAGCTCAGCAGTTATATTTAGGTAATATTTGCACAATGAATGAATCTCAACCATATGCAGAGGCAGTAACTGTTGTAGATGGAAAAATTCAATATGTTGGTTCTGCGGAAGAAGCTTCGCAATATTGTGATGATAATACACAAATTTTTGATTATGGCGACAAATATATTTACCCAGGCTTTTTAGAGTCTCATGCTCACACCATGTTTGCTGGATATAGATCTATTGGGCAAGCTAACGTTTCGCAAATTGTTCCAGCAGATCCTGATAAATATAAAAGCGTTATAAAGGAATTTATTGATAAACATCCAGAGAAGGAGATCTATATTGCTACAGGCTGAACCGAGGATCAAAATCCTGCGATCAATTCCGCCTTGTTGGATGAGATATGTCCTGATAAGCCATTGCTTCTAAATACTGGTAGTGGGCATTCGGTGCTTTTGAATAAAAAGGCGATAGAACGCTTTGAGGTTAATGCGGATTTTGTTAATAAGTGGGGCAAGGAGCTGGTTCGTGTGGATGCAAGCGGAAATCCTACTGGCTATGTTTGCGAGAATCCTGCTATCAAAATTCTTTCAGGTATTGAAGTTAGTGTAAAGGACGCCAAAGATTATGTGCTTAACTTCCAAGATTTCGCATTTGCAAATGGCTATACTGGCGTGTGTGATGCGGGTACTGAGCTAATGTCGAAGAATGCAACAACCGCTCATGAAGAGCTTCAAAGTGAAAATAAACTCAAGCTTCGCACTTATGCATATTTGATGGTTTCCGATAATATTGACAACCCCAGTGAAAGAATGGAGCAAATTGCAAAATATGCCCAGGATCATAATGGGGAATATTACAACGTTATTGGTGCCAAGGTATTTTTGGATGGTGTTTTGGAAGCCCATACATCTTGGTTGAATAGCGATTATTTAGACCAGCCAGGTTATCATGGTCTTGAGCGCTTTAACGATAGAAAAAAAATGACAGAGCTTATTGCTGCTGCTGCATACTATAACCTTGCTGTTCATGCTCATTCAGAAGGCAATGGCGCTACAAAGTTTTTCCTAGATTGTATCGAAGAAGCACAAAAGATTTCTGGAAATAAAGATCAAAGAAATGCGATTGCACATCTTCACTTTGTAGATCCTGAAGACATCCAAAGATTTGCTGACACAAATTCCATTGCGGTCGTTCCACCTCTTTGGTGTCCAAAAAATCCGGTTGCATACGACACAGAATGTAAGTTTGTTGGGGCGGAAAAGGTTGGTCAATCTTATCCAATCAAGTCATTTTATGATGCGGGTGTAACTACAACTTTTCATACAGATTATCCTGTAAGTCCTTCGTTTAGCGGTCCAATGAGTGTTTATATGGCTTCGAAGCGATGCATTCCTGCAGGTATAGTTAAAGGAATTGGCGGACCTGATAGTGTAAGTAATGCCAACGAAGCTATAACAAGGATTCAAGCTTTGGAGGGCCTTACAAAAAACGTTGCGTATATGTGGCACCAGGAAGATAAGTTGGGCACCTTAGAAGTTGGAAAAATTGCAAACATGACAATATTGGATACTGATTTGGTTCATTGTGACATAGAAAATGTCCCGTATGCGCAAATTGTTGCAACAATTGTTGACGGGATAGAGGTTTACACAATGCCAGATAACCCAGATTACAATGAAATTAAAAAACAATATGAAGAGTTTATTACAGAATTGTTATATCAAGAAAAATATGATTGAGACGATTCAGTTGAATGAAGCGAATTACTTAAAGAAGAGTACTAATAATGCATGAGTTCTTATTAAACACAAAGATTTTGTATGGTACGGGTACTCCACAAACTGCTGATTTTACATGGCTCATTTTACTTCTACTAGTTGCCATTATTGTCATTGCTTCTTTAATTGTTTTTAAGAAGAAGGCTTTAAGTGTAGTGCTTTCTTTAGTTTTAACCTTTAGTTTTGTTTTTATGGCTCCTATAAAATCTTTCGGTGATGAGAAAGTTAGCATTACTCCTTCGGTAGAGTTTGAAAAAGACAAGCCAGCGGAGTTGACTATTACCAACAACGATGATATTCCTATTAGTATAAATAGTGTAGAAATAATAAACCAAGCACTGCCACAGGACACAACTTGAGACATTACATTTAGCAAAGGTGAATATGAAGTTAAAGAAGCTTCAAGCTCAATAAATGTATGTATAGATATTACAGCCCATTCGACTTTTTCTTTTTCAGTATATCCAAACGTATCAGATATTCCAACGGGGGAATTGTGTAGCTTTAGTTTTAAGACGGTTTCTAACCACTATACAAGTACGTTTATAAATACTGAAGACGATGTTAGAATTCAGAGAGATTTTGACTTTAGCTTTAACGATTTTGTGACTGCAGACAACACTCAACTTAGCAGAAAGATCGCTACAATTGAGACCATTTTTGGAGCCATCCCTAACACGTATAACAACTTTATCTTAGAAAATAAAAGCTACGAAGTCTCAGACAGACTTTCCTTTATGCGCACTTTGGGATTTCAAGATAACTATTATTGTAAGCTTTGGCCAGATCAAGCTCCAACAATTCAGGCTGACCCTGGAGTAAGCGTAACCACGCCTACTTATGAATACGACAAAAATGATGTAACCTCGTTTTGCTTTAATCACAGAAAGATTAATTATGGTAACCGTGAAACTGAAATAATTAATATTTCTGTAGGTGCTACTGGTGGAGATTTCGAGTGGGCATCTAATTTTGATTTTGGTGCTAGCGAAAAAACAGAGTACTGGGATGCCACAAAAGAATCTGGTGGAGACCACACCGACTGAACTAACCACGAAGACCACAAAGGTTTTGACGTTGCTAAAACAAGGCTCCTTAAAACTTACAAATCTTATTATGAAAAATATATTGACAATAGTGATACTGTGAAAAAGATTATCCTCATTAACGGACATTCCAGGGGTGGTGGAATTGCAAATCTTTTAGGCAAATATTTTGAGAATCAAAGCCAAAATCAAAACATAAAACCTTTTACTTATACACTTGCTGCTCCAAATGTAACAGCTATAAACTTAAATGATACGGATAACACAATCTTTAACATTGTCAATAGAGACGACCTAGTAGCACAGTTTCCAGGCAATGTTTCTGCCTTCTATAAATACGGGACAGATCTCCCAATGTCAATATACGAAGATAAGGGTGCCAGTGGTATCGAAATGGATGAGCTATTTGAAAGCAAGAGTGGATATGGGGTATATAACGGCAATGATCCAGATGAAGTTGAGTCATTAGTGGAGTCTTCAAGTATTTTAATTCAGGATCGAGAGAGCGCATATACTTTAGTTACAGATGAGGCGCATGAATATACTCTTGCAGGGTCTTTTGGAACTCTGAAAGAAGCAGAAGAAGCCAAAACTAAATTCGAGACAAAGCTTCAAACATACAATCTTAACTACTATGCAAAATTTCATGTAATTGATCAAGTGGATGGTAAATACGTTATTAAATTTTATTGTTGTGCTGCCTTTATTATGCAAGATATATCAAATTTTGTCTTTACTTATAAAGGCGACGCAAAGAAATACAAACCTTCCTTTGGATACAACGATGATTTGATAAAAATCTTACTAGAAGCTGTGGGTATTGTTCCTGGTGTAGTCCACTCTCATATCTGAACTTCTTATTATTTAATAGCTACAGAATACGATTACAATAAGTAAGGCTTCATAGCAGAAGAGAATTCTTGGATGCGGTCTTGGGCGATTTGTTTTAGAGACACGTCTTTTAAACTATTAACGAAGTCGCATTCTTGTTGGTAGAGACTTTTTGCTTCGTCTTCGGGGGTTTTTTCATAATGGCAGCTTGTAAGCCATTCTTCATAAGCAATAGGGAGCTTGTGGCCTAGTTTTTCTTCTAGAAGTTTATTCATGTCAATTTTGTTCGCCCTCTCAAGGATGCCGTTTCAAAACTCCAGAACTTCTTCTATATGTTCTTGAATATTAAATCTTCTGGCGCCACCATCATAGATAATGCATTTCTCAAAAATTGCATCGCGAAGTGAGAGTGTTTGCTTTCGGAATTCTGGAGAGATAATGCCGTCTCTTCAAATAAAGTCAATCAACGGGCGGTTAATACCAGAAACACCCTTGTCACCAGGTTCATAACAGCTAAAGACACCTTCGTAGAAAACAGTGATGAAACCCTCAAAGTCTGGCCAATACTCGCGGATTTCATTAGTGAGATTCTCCAAAAGCTTAAATGCTCTAGTTCCTCCGATTGTAAACAAAATAATATTTTTAAGGCTCGTCTTTTTTTGACGATAATGATCAGTTACGTGCCGAAGGCATTCAGCCAGAGTTTCTCCTGAAGCTAAGATGTCTCCAATTATTAGGGTAGCGTTTTGAACAGCCTCGAGTTTTTCATACTTAACAGCCAGCCCGTTAATATCGCCATTCTTATCGAAGGTTCTTTCGCAGGACAAAAAACTTATATCTTGAACAGCAATGTTATTGAGATTGCAGGCTTCTTCAATAGGGAAGTTTAGTGCACCTCGGAGTATATCAAGAATCGATACTGGATAGATCTTGTTTTGTTTGTTTAGGTAATTAAGCATACAAGAAGTAGATTTTAGAAGCGACGAGAACACATCATATCCTACAATTTCAGGATGGTTCATCAGCTTCCGGCTTTCTTCTTCAGAGATAATATAGTAGTTGTTGAGGAGGTTTAAGCCCTCAACTTTATAGCAATTAACGTCATTTAAAGAAAATTCAGGGATAATATTTGCATTGTTTAGATTATTTTCCATTATTTTAAACTTTAGTTGTTTATGTTGCCTATTTGATTATAGCACAATTAATTTTAGAAGATTTTCTGCGAAGTATTCGTTATATTTCCAAATTTAAACTCTGCTACAATAAGTTTGAAAGGAGAGAATATGCTTAAACTTGAAAATTCTGTAAAACTATATGAAATGACGAGGGACCGTTGTGGGGCTTCGGAGTTTTGCAAGCATCAAGCTAAAGTCTATGCCGAAATGGTGGATTTTATTGCTGCGTGTGATAGCGTTGAAGATTCAATGCAAAAAATCAAAAATTCCGAATACTATTTTGCTCCAAGTGCTGCTTTAGTTAAAGATAAACTTGAAGCGGAAAAGAAATTTGCCACCAAGCATGATATGCAAGATTTAGCAGATGTTTACGATGCTAAGATTCGTGAGATTGACAAAGATGTTAACAGCATGTACACGAATGATTACAGCAGCAAGGCTCAAACCATTAAGTCAGATTACGTAAACAGCTTGACTGCTTTTGGAAATGTTTTTATTGCCTACGTTACATATCTTTGTTCTGGCGAAGACGTTCATGTTTCTGATATTAAAAAACAAGAGGGCTATATTAAATATCCTGTCTCGGATTTTGCTGAAGTTGCAAAGTTAGACATTTATCGGAATTTGGTTACTCTAAATGACGAGGCTTACAATAAGTTTGTAAGTGATGTGTGTGAGATTTTAAACGGAGGAAAAGTGGAGAGCTTCGCCGATTTAGCAAATGAAGATGCTTTTGATGTCGAAGCAGAATTTGAAATTTTAAACTCTAACAAGGAAGCACTTCAAGCGAAGGGCG
>JAZUHG010000019.1:0-10876 GCA_045641605.1 Phoenicibacter sp.
GTTTGTCGTAATCAAAAGCGTGCAACGGTTGGCCGAACAAATACAATATATAATTAGTAGCGTCAACGATGTTGTTAATGCTTCTGCAGCCCATCGCGTTTAGGCGCTCGACAAGTCAAGACGGCGAAGGCCCAACCTTCACTCCCTTTATAACGCGAGCCGTGTAGCGAGGGCAACGCTCGGCTTCGTCGATTTTAACGCTAGGCATTTTGGCTTTTTCAAACTCACATTTCTTGAGCTTTGCAGCCATATCCTTAAGCGGATTTTTATAAGCGACGTCATAGATTGCAGCAACTTCGCGCGCGCAACCCACAACACTTAGGCAATCTGGCCTGTTTGGAGTGATTTCGGTGTCAATCACAATGTCCGAAAGCCCCAGGTACTCTGCCGCTGGAACGCCAACTGGAGCATCCTTAGGCAAAATCATAATACCGTCGCTTTTATCAGCAAGGCCAAGCTCTTCTTCGGAGCAATTCATGCCACAGCTCTCGACGCCGCGAAGCTTCGCCTTTTTAATTTTGAAATCCCCAGGAAGAACAGCACCAATCTTGGCAACCACAACATGGTCGCCCTCTTCGAAGTTCTGGGCACCACAAACAATTTGGAGCTTTTCGCTACCAACATCAACTTTGGTAACCCACATATGATCAGAATCCGGATGCTTTTCCTTGGACAGAATTTGGCCGGTTACAATATTGTCGAAGCCCTCGCCCAGCTTGGCTACGTCTTCGACACCCGTACCTGTGAGGTCGAGCTTATCGCAAAAGCCTTGCAAGTTTTTAGGCAGGTCTGGCACATTTACATATTCGCTAAGTCAATTTAGAGAAATCTTCATGGCCACCTCTTAAAACTGCCTCAAGAATCGCATGTCACCCTGGAGCAACATACGAAGGTCCGGAACATTGTATTTTAAGCAAGCAACGCGCTCGACACCAACGCCGAAGGCGAAGCCGCTGTATTTCTCTGGGTCGATATTGCAATAGCGAAGAACGTTAGGGTCAACCATGCCGCATCCAAGAATCTCGGACCAGCCAGTCCCCTTACAAAAACGGCAACCCTTACCACCGCAAATGCCGCAACTAACATCCACTTCGGCGCTAGGTTCGGTGAATGGAAAATAGTGTGCGCGGAAACGAGTCTTGCGGTCCTCGCCAAAAATCTTCTTACAGAAAAACTCAAGTGTACCCTTCAAGTCTCCGAAGGTTATGCCTTCGTCGACCACAAGGCCTTCAATTTGTGTAAACTGCGGAAGGTGCGAAGGGTCAGCAACATCGCGACGATACACCTTACCAGGTGCAATGATATAAATTGGAAGCTCACCTTTTTCCATCGTGTGAACTTGAACGCCACTTGTTTGCGTGCGCAAAAGCACATCGGAAATTAGCTGATTTTTGTCTTCCTTAGAATTGTCCTTTACATAAAAGGTGTCTTGCAAGCCACGCGAAGGATGGTCCTTAGGCGCGTTTAGCGCTTCGAAGTTGTAATAGTCGGTCTCGACCTCGGTACCTTCGGCAACGCTATAGCCAAGGCCCAAAAAGACTTCGGCAATCTCGTCGGTGATTTTATTGATGATGTGGCGGGTGCCAACAATCTGGCTGCGGCCCGGAAGCGTCACGTCAACCGCACTTGCGTCAATCGCGGCATCCATCTCGGCCGACTTTAAGTCTTTCATGCGGTCTTCTAGCGCAGACTCGACAGCCACGCGTGCTTCGTTAACAGCCTTACCAACTTTGGCGCGCTCTTCCTTGGCAACGTTTCCCATGTTTCGCAAATAGCCTGTTAGCTCGCCTTGCTTGCCCAAAACCGCAACGCGAACGCGGTCCAGCTCCTCGGAGCTTTTTGCCTCTTCGATAGCTGAATGGGTTTTCTCTCTTAAATTCTTTAAATCGTCAACTAAAGCCATAATGCCTTCCTGATAAACTAGCAGCGTATTATACACTAAATCGGTCACGAGCCCTGGGGGAATGACAATTTGGAAAATCTACCCTAAATAAATACTAAATTGTTGCGCTATCTTAATTTAATACTAGATAAGAAACATTGAAATATTTACATTAAAAGTGTTTATATATTTAGCGTCTTTAACACTATCAAAAACCAATTTTAGTCCTAATTTTTCATATTTTTTATCAGCTAAATGTTTGTTATAAAATTCAACAGGGTTAAAGGGCCTCCCATCGTCATGAAAGGTAATGCTGATATCGTCTTTCGAAGAAAAAATACGAACATCGATCATTGGTTTTCTGTGATGCTTTTTATTTCCGTACTTAAATGTGTTGGTACATATTTCTTCTACAATGAGCTTAATCATGTTGCACCTATTGTCTGCTATTGAAAGATTGCTGCAAAAAACATTAATTTTATTATAGATGTCATCAAGGTTTTCTAGACTCTTTACTGTCAGCTCTAAGCTTGAGGAGTCAAATTCGTCAATATCTTCGTCAAAAAGCAATATTTCTTTAATAGATGTTGGAAACTTTTTATTTCGAATTGCTATTAAAATTAAAAGAATTATCAACTGTAAAACTTTGCCTATAGCGATTGACGACAATACACCAAGAGGTCCAAAACAAAGACCCATAACTATAGACAATAATACAGGAATAAAAAAGCGTTCGAAAAACAAATAAATATTAAGGATATGTATATGTCCTGTACCCTGCATGTATCCTTGTATAATTGCAGCCAACATATCAAAAACTAAAGCTATGGCCATACATTTAATTCCAAAAGTAGCAAAGTACATAAACCCTTCATGGTCGCTATATAAAAGCACTATTTCGTTTGAGAATAAAAACAGCAGAAAGCAAATTACAGAAGAAAACAACAACGCAAATTTTATTGAAAGTACAAATAAATGTTTAACTCTTAAATAATCTTTAGCACCATAATATATACTAGACAAAGACATGATTGCTCTAGAAAATCCATTGCTAAACGAAAACATAATCTTGTTAATGTCGCTTTGCACTCCTCTAGCGGCAATACTTGAATAACTCAATGCAACATATAAATTTACCCTATTAACAGCTATATCTCTAAATGTATTAGCGAGTTTTCTAACCGCTTCTGGCGAGCCTCCTTTTATGACCTTCAAAAAAGACTTTTTGTCTCAAAATTTAAATGTAAATTTTGTGTTGCAGTTTTTTGAAATAAAATGAAGCAATATAATAAGACACTGAATGGTTTCCGACATAGACGAAGCAACAGCTATTCCAAACAAGCCACCATTAAAGAAGAAGACGCTAATTAAGTCTCCACAAATATTTGTAACACACATTACTAAAGATGAAATTGGTATTAGCTTCTTGTTGTTGTCAATAATGACAATCGGGCTTAAAACCGCAATAACGACAAGAGCAGGAGCTCCAAACAAGTATCCATATAAGTACTGTTCCATTAGGCTGTAAATAGTTGGATATTTTAATACCGTAATACCACAAAGAGAAAATATATCCTCTTCAAAAACTAAAAATAAAATGACAAAAACAATACAAACTGCAATTGCCATAATCATACTTAATGAAAAAACTTTGTTTGCTTTATCCTTTTCGCCCATTCCCACAAATCGTCCATAAAGAATTTGTGACCCTCCAGAAATTACAGCTGAAAGCATTCCCAACAAGCTCAAAGAAGGCCCAATTAAAGATAAGGCAATATATGGTTCTTCACCTAGATATCTACTTGTAATAACCCCATCAATCAATGTGGCCAAATACAATGCGATTTGCGAAACAATTAACGCAAGAGAAGAGTATATTAGGATTTTCGATATGATGTCGAACTTAAATTTCATGTTTATTGTTCAGCAATAAGACTATAAATAACAACAACTTTTCATGGTGGAGCATAGGGGGATCGAACCCCTGACCTCCGGCTTGCAAAGCCGGCGCTCTCCCAGCTGAGCTAATGCCCCACGTCTTCGCTGATTTTTTAGTCAATAAACGCCCCACCGGGCAAAGCTCTCAGTGGAGCGTTTATCGCATTTTCATGGTGGGCCCGAATGGATTTGAACCAGCGACCTCACGCTTATCAGGCGTGCGCTCTAACCAACTGAGCTACGAGCCCTTAATCAGCAAAAGCGTATTATAAGCCAAAAGCCCCGTCCGTCAACAACAATTTACATTTTTTTTAAAGTAATAAAAGAATTCTTAACTTATTTAATAAGCTGCCACAACTAAAAAATTTAATGCCTAACCGATTGTTTATGAGAAGTATAAACCACAAGGAAACACAATCAGATAAGTATGCAAATCATAACTACCGTATTTAGAATGTTGTCGCTTGTTGCAGGATCGCCGTTAACATAAATTGGCTCATCTGGACCTGGTATTGGAGCATTAATTTCAAAATTGACAGTTTTTGAACCTGTACAGTTTGGCTCAATTCCTGTTAATATTGCAGTAGCGGTACCAGGATTTACATTGTTTCTGTAAGTAACGAAATAATCTTTATCTCTTTCAAATTCTTTCGTATTATTAATAACTGAATTCTGTTCCGAACCAAAAGTATACGACATAAACACATCGGGGCAAACTTCTTTACCTGTATATTCAAGTGGCTTAATAGGTGTAACGTCTGCATGTTCAAAATCTGTGAATACAGAAATAGTTAAAATGCCAGGCTTAACTGTCAAATTATAATTTTTGGAAACTGGTCCATCTTGATTAATTGTTGCATTAATTTGACATGTACCTACATCTTCGCTAGACGCATTAATCCAATAGTCATCGTTTTGAGATAAAACCTCACCGCTTACAATATCTGTTGTGGATATTGAATAGTCTGGTACTTGTCCATAAATAACTGCTTTATCGTCGCAAATTAATGACGCGTTTTTTCGAAGTATTTCAAATGAAGTTGAGTTTGAACTTTCGGTATCACAACTACCAATTCCCGAAATAATTACTGAGCATGTACCAGCATTTTTATTGTCTCCATAGGTAACATTGAAATCTGTATCTTCAACAAATTGTTTTGTTGCGCCAGAGGGAAAAACATACGAGACGGTAAATTGAGGTACAATAGTTTGACCTGTATAAGTAATATCAGCTATAGAACTAAATGATGCATTTTCAAAATCTGCAAATTTTTCAATTGTGTAAGTACCTGGGTTTACGCTTGTAAAACTATAGTTTTTAGCTATTTTTCCTGTTGGAATAACTTGAGCCGTTATGGCATATTCCCCATCAGCATCACCAGGAGCACGACTGATCGTATAATCTTGACCAGAAACTAATTCTTCAGAAAAACACAGTCCTTGACCAACAGCGCTTAATGTCTTTTCGGAATCACCATATACTGTTTGAACATTATCACATTGAATGGTTGCTTCTTTCTTATCAACATGCAAGGACGAAGAAGATACCGTAAATAAATATTTTTGAGATATTGGTCCATCCTCAATAGGAGCAACACTAACATCGTGATCGCCGGCATCTTTATTGGTGTAATCATAAACAAAAGAATAGTCTACTCCTTCTTCCATTTTTCCTTCATCTTCTGGCAATAGCCCACTGCAAGTTATAGAAAAGACGGGGACATCATCACCATACGTAATATCAGAAGGCTTATCGACGGCAATGCTGGCTTCAATTTTGTCTCTAATGGTAAGAGTACCATTAGTTATTTCAATATTGTAATTTTTGATAATTACACCAGGATCAGCAAGGATTATTTTTATAGCATAAACACCTTCATCCTCGCCAGGGTCTCTTGTTATGTAATAATCATAAGTTGTAGGATCGTCACCAGGATTACCTTTTTTAAGTTCTTCTGTACTTAAAATTCCGCTCCAGGTGTAAGTAAATTCAGGATCGGGTTCACTTGGTTTTTTAACTTTATTGTCTACAACAACAGAAGCGTTTAGTTTTTTTATTTCAACATCTTTAGTACAACGGCCAATATATTGAGTATCTTTTGCGGTAATTTGAACACAATATTTGCCTGGATCTTTAGGAGCAGAGTCAAGCAATACCTTATTATTGTCAACATATTTTCATCAAAGAATTTCAACATTATCTGTGCTAATTTCGCTTTTAACATCCTGATCTTCAAATTTAATACTTGATAAATTATACGCATCAACTTCCTCTCCGCTATAATCTAAAGATTCATCAATATCAATATCAACAGCACCTTTTGATACGAGCCATGCATCATACGAAGTAGTTGACTCATAACATCGACTTTCCAAATCTTCTGAAGCAATTACGTAATTGTCATCAACTACCCTGGATCTAATGTTTAACGTATTGGCACCAAAATCTACTGTTCAACCACCATTTCAATTAATTAAGTAGTCGTCATAAATTGAAAATTGAGTGCCTGTAGGAATATGATACATATGCTCGACATTAGGAGGGACACGCATATAACATATAAAAGCATTGCATCAATCAACAATACTTTCTGGTTTTAATTCTTTTCAAGAAAAACGCTTATATTTGTTTGAATCTTTTCCAGGAGAATAATAATCTTGATATTCTGAGGTTGAAGATTGATCTAATAGGTTATAGAAAAAAGAACCACCTTGACCAGAAGTACCTCCAGAGCCTCCATTGCCCCCATTACCACATACCTCATCTCCACTATCACCATATGCACCTCTTCCTCCAGAGAAATATATGTTGCCTCCAAAATCTGTACTAGAGGAAGATGCACCATGTTCTGCAAAATGATAATCTTTTGAATCGTATTGTTGGGCAAAACCGCCCCCTGTTATTAACTTACCACAACCTGCTCCTCCTCCACCACCAGTTCCCAGGCATTCATCACCAGTAAACCCTTCAGCAATAATTGAACCAGAACCTCCGGCTCCTCCACCACCAGCTCCAGCCCCACCTGAGCCAATATCAGAACCGTCTCAACCCAAGTTTCCTTGACCTCCACCGGCACCTGCATTTACATCGATGGCAGTTCCTGTTGTCTCAAATCTAGCAAAATTACCATAAAGTGCGCGATGGCTTGGGTCGTTAATTGATACAGATGATCCTTTATTGATGTTAATTGAAATATTGCCAAATATTTTTATTCTTCCAACATTATTACTGTTTTCCCCGTTTTTGCCATTACCGCCATGATTCCCATTGCCAGATAAAAATAGAGTCTTAGATATTCCAGAGGTTGTTTTAGCTCCTATACCACCATTGGCACCATTTGACCCTATACCTGCAGCAGATCCCCCACTTCCATTTCCACCGTTACCACCACTACCTGAATGATAAATAGTGTCTTTTTGATAGGCATTACCACCCCCACCAGCAGGATAATCTTGAAAATTTCATGAAACATTACCGCCTTGTGCTAATAAGTTGCCTCTTCCATAAACTCAAAGTTCATGACCTTCTCCCACTTCTATGCCAGCACCAGCACCCAAATTACTTGTGGAAGATGCACCTGTTGCATTTAAAGTTGGACCCTCGGTCTTATTATCTTTTGCTTCAAAATATAAATTTACACGACCCTTAATAACTATGCCTGCAGGATTAGGATTATCAATACTACCAACAACCGTTAAATTATCAGCAATGAAATAATCTGTGGTTTGTCCTTCAACACCAAGTGTTTGCCCTGGAGTTAGACTTTTTAAATATTTGCCTTCATGTGGACCATAATTTTTATCTCAATATTCCTTAGTTCCATAATTCATGTCTCCTTCAGTATTGCTAGGAATGTTTATTCCGTCTTGAGAATTAATGGCTATACTATAAGCAGAACTAGGTTGAAAATATAAACATGCTGTCGTCATTAATAGTGCAGCAAAAAAATCCCTACAAAAACCTTACTAAAAGATTGGCTTTTTAAGACATGTTTTCCTTCCATGAGTATCATAACCCCTTCGATTATTATTATTTAATAATTAAAAATAGCAATTAAATATAGTTATTTTACCTTAATGTTACAAAAACGAAACAACAATTAAGATTTTAGAAATTCAAGTATTTTTGTTTTTTGCGAATTTGCTTTTTGTTTGCTGAGTTTGTCTTCTTTGGTGAAATAAATATCATATGGGATGTCCAACTCTTTGAGGTAGTCGATCATTTGAATGTCGAGCTCGGTTGGCATGTGACGAATGTCGAGCAGCACATAGACCAGCTGGATGTTGCGGCCTTGGCTGAAGTAGGCGTCGATGAGGCTGGACCAGCCTTGCTTTTCGCTTTTCGAGCGCTTCGCAAACCCGTAACCTGGAAGATCAACCAAGTAAATATCCCCGGCATCGAAAAAGTTGATAGTGGTGGTCTTGCCCGGTTTGGACGAGACCTTCGCCAGGTTCTTGTTATTGCAAAGCTTGTTTAACAGCGTGCTTTTGCCAACGTTAGAGCGACCGACGAAGACAACTTCGGGCTTGGAAGGCGTGCCAGAAGTGGACGGAGGGAGTTGGTCGACGGTGGCGTAGGACGCGAGAAACTTTGCGTTGGAGACCTTAATCATAAACACCAAAAATGAAATTCAAAAATGGCGAATATCAAGTTTGCGGAGTTTTGATATTTTTGTAAGCAAGCTTGGAACTTGTACTTGAGGCGCTGTTGTCGCGGCCGTCAACGATGTCCGCACCGGAGACGTAGCCGATGGACTCGCCTTGTTGGATTAGGCCGAGGGTCTCGCTGGCGCGTTGACGGACGCCGTCTTCGGTTTGTAGGTATTCGATGTCTTGCGCAAGAGCCTCGTTGGTGTTTTTGATGGCCTCATATTGCGCATTGAGCTTGTCTTGCTCGCGAACGCTGATGTAAAAATCACGCGCAGGCTGGTATAAGAAGCAACAAGTAAAGACAATTGCAAAGGCAACGAAGCCACCGACAAACAGCTTGCGATTCTTATTTTTGGATGAGTTTAGTAGAGCCTCTGGAAGGTTTTTTACGTTTGAAAATTTTTGCAAAATTTTCTGCTTCATTTGTTTTTCGTTTGAACTACTTAACTGCGCGTTATTTTAACACACAAATATAATTTTTTGCCTAGATTAATTGCTTTTTTTGTATAATACGCAACATTCGTTTAGAAAGGAAAAATTATGGCAAAGAAAAGTTCGAAGGCGAAGCCAAACAACGCCAAAAAGATGGGCATTTGAAGCCTGGCATTAATGGGCTTCACATGCGTATGAGGTTTTGGTAACGTTGCTAACGGCTTCGGTTATTTTGGCGGACTTCAAGTTGTTCTTCCATGGATTTTGGTATTTGTGCTTTACTTCTGCCCTTATGCTTTGATGGTTGGCGAGCTTGGTGCAACCTTCAAAGACAAAGCAGGTGGAGTTAGCTCATGGGTGCAAGAAACAATTGGTCCGAAGGTCGCTTTCTTCTGCGGTTGGATTTACTGGGTTGTTCACATGCCTTACATGGCAAACAAAGCCAGCAATATGATTGTCGCAGCAAACTGGGCTGGCTTCCAAAACGGAGACTACAAAGGCTCCATCGCAAAGATTAACGATGCCTTAGTACAATCGAACCCTGGCTTCTTCGGAGGTTTAAACCTTACAAGCAATGAAGTAGTTATCGTTCAAATTATTGGCTTGGCAATCTTTTTGCTTTGCGTTTTCTTGTGTACTCGTGGCCTGGGCGTTATTAAAGTAATCTCAAGCATTGCTGGTACAGCAAGTTTTGCAATGGGCTTGTTATACATTTTGATGGTGTTTACTGCCCCTGCAATTAATCCAAACCTAAACCTTACACCTATCAGCTTTGACATCAAGAACTTTATTCCGGACGATTGAACGGCCATACTCAACTTATCAATTTTAATTTTGGCCGTCGGTGGTTGCGAGAAAATTTCGCCATATGTTAATCAAATGAAAAATGCAAAGCGCGACTTCCCTCTTGGAATGATCTTCCTTCTTGTAATGGTTATGGTTTGTGCGCTTCTTGGAACATTTGCTATGGGTATGATGTTTGACGTTACAAACATTCCTGCAGACCAAGTTGACGCATATTACAAAGACTTCATCACAAATGGTCAGTATTATGCCTTCCAAGAACTTGGTGGATATTACAACTGTGGCAACACCTTCGTTATTATTTATGCAATTACACGTTTTGCTACAGAGTTCGCAGTTTTGATTATCAGCTTGGATGCACCACTTCGCATCATGCTTGGTAATACAGACAAAAGAACCATCCCTGCAGCTTTGTTCAAACAAAATAAAAATGGCAGCTATGTAAATGGCGTATTGCTAGAGATGGTTATTGTTTCGATACTTATCTTGATCCCATGTCTTGGCATTGGCGATGTTCAGTCGCTTATCAAGTGATTGATCAAGCTGAACTCAGTTTGTATGCCGCTGAGGTACTTATTTGTCTTCGCGGCATATATAGCCATGAAGAGCCTGAACCGCGACTTCAAAAACGATGGCTATACATTTACAAAGAACCGCGCCTTCGGAATGGTTGTTGGTGGATGGTGCTTCTTGGTCACACTCACCTCTTGTTTGATGGGAATGTATTCCGAAGACATGTTCCAGTTTATAGCCAACATCTTAACCCCGGTAGTATTGCTTGGCTTAGGCTTTATCATGCCAGCGCTTGCAAAACGCAGCAATAAAAAGCTTGCAAAAAAATAAATAAATTTTGCAAATAGTCAACCTGGCGCCTCATATTTAATATAAAATATGGGGCGCTATTTTTTGGAGGCGTGGCGGAACGGCAGACGCAGCGGACTTAAAATCCGCCGGGGCAACCTGTGGGGGTTCGAATCCCCCCGCCTCTACCAGAAACAATGGATATTTCATTTCTAAATACAATTGGCGAAAAGCTTAACGAAGTTGGAAAGTTTATCTTCGAAACTATTCCTGGCGTTGCAATTCTAATTGGCGCTTTCCTGCTTATAACTTTGCTTATTGCTGTTATTCTTGAAATTCGCACTAAAAACAAATTCAAAAATCACCCCA
>JAZUHG010000020.1:0-10320 GCA_045641605.1 Phoenicibacter sp.
GAACGACATGGCTACGATCCGACTTTAAAGAGCAAAAAGAAATGACAAAATAAAAAGTCATAAGCAGTAATTAAAAGGGCTCCCAATTTGGGAGCCTTTTTTTGTATATAATTTCTAAATTTTCGCGATATAATAAAAATGGATGAAGGAGTATGTATGTTAGAGTTAATTATGTTTACGGTAATCACCGTTTTGTTGATTGTTGTAATTGCGATTCTTTTATTGAAAAAACCTAAGAACAATTCCGAAGATGCTACTCAAAATGCTAAGATGGATAATTTAAATACCAATATGCAAAACTTGACTCAGCTAAATAGCACTCAGCTTCAAAATATGAGTGCCCAGCTTAACAATGTATTTCAAAGCCTAGGCGAGATGAAATCAATGTCTAGCGATGTAGAGAATTTACGCAAGGTATTGACAAACGTTAAAACTCGAGGAACTTTTGCCGAAGTTCAACTTGGAAGGCTTTTAGAACAAACTATTCCTGGTATGTATGAACAAAATGTAAAGCCCAACCCTCGGGCTGGAAAGATTGTAGAGTTTGCAATTAAAATACCAAATGGTAAAGACAAGGGAATTACTTGGCTTCCAGTAGATTCTAAATTCCCGATGGATAGATACTCTCAACTTGTTGAGGCCTCTGAAGCCCAGGACCCAGAGGCCATCGAAGCTACCAGAAAAGCTTTGATCAATGAAATAGACAGACAAGCTACAAAGATTAAAGATAGTTACATTAACGTTCCTTATACAACTAACTTTGCGATTATGTATTTACCCACCGAAGGCATGTACCTGGAAGCTGTAACCGATAAAGATGGGCTTCAAGATAAACTTCAAGATAGAGGAATTATGATTGCAGGCCCAAGCACCATCATCGCTTTGCTAAATGCTTTGGGAATGGGCTTTAACATGGTCAAGATTAACGAAAATGCCGATGAAATTCGCAAAATGCTTATGAATATCAAGCAACAATTTGACAAGTTCAACGACAATTTCGAGACCATCAGTGGTGGTATCGAGACTGCTACCAAGGGTCTTAACGATGCGAGGGAACGAAGTCGATTAATAAATAATTCTTTAGATAGGATTGATATCGACGAAGATTAATGAATTGAGCACTTTAGTTTTTTTGCATCGTCTTTATCGTGTGTCACTAGGATAAAAGCTCTACCTTTAAGGTTTTCGTTAATATATTTAATTGCTTTTTCTTTTGTTTTATTATCAAGGCCAGCAAATGGTTCATCCATAATGACTATTTGACTGTCTGCTGTTATTGCACGTTGAATTTCTGCACATCGGCTCATTCCGCCAGAGAGATCCTTTGCAAGTAATTTCCCATCTACAAGATTTCCAATTGTTTTTTTATTTGTGGTAACCAATATATTTTGTTCGACACTTAAATTTGGGATTAGGCTGCTTTCTTGAAACACAGAGCTAACAGTTCGAGGCTCGTAACTTTCAAGAAAGACCTCACCGCTATCGGCTTTTTCAAGACCCATAATTATATTTAACAATGTTGTTTTGCCAGAGCCTGTTGGGCCAGTTAATGCTAGTCTTTCACCAGAATTGACTTTATAACGTACATTTTCTAATACTTTTTTATCGAATGATTTATTTATGTCTCCTACAATTAAGCAAAATTTCTTATCTAGTTTAAATATTTGATTGTTCGCCTGAGCTTTGATGCTTTTCTTTTGACCTCTGGTAGTTAAAACTTTAATTAATTTTAAAATTACAATTTCGCAAAGCCATCCAAGCAAAATAACAATAAACATCCAAAGTAGAAGTTGCGCAGAGTCTAAATATAGCTTCGATGTATAAACGCGCTCGCCAATTGTTAGTCCCACAGCACCAATCATTTGAGCTGTAACGCCACTTTTTCACGATAGACCAATTCCTGTTTGCGTTGCTTGGTTAACATAGGGAAGTGCGCTTGGTCATTCAAATACCCTTCATTTTGTTAACGAAGGCACCTTATAGACCTTCAACATATTTGCGATGTTGCGATTTCTGTTTTGGCAAGCTTCGTAAATTGCAAAATAAAACACAGGTATAACAGCAATAATTACAGTAACAACATCCACCAAATATACTCCAACCCATACCAGTAACAAAACTATGAAGCATACAATTGGTGCGGTTTTCATTAGCTGGATCAAAGGTCTTACAAAATCATTAAATGTTGTAAATTTATAACTTAGGTAGGCAAGTCCGCAGCCTATGATGCAAGCAACAACAAAGCCAATTCCAATACGAACGAAGCAAAATAAGATTGTTAGTCAAAAATCTGTGCTTATAATGTTTTCGTAAAGACTTTTGCCTACATCTATTGGCCCTGCTAAAACAACAGGATTGGCTATTAAGATAGCTAGAAGAGCTCAAACAACAATCCAAAATATACCAATTAATATTTTCTTTAGTCGTTTATTCATTTATATAATAAAAGTTATCGTCTGTCTCTTTATTTCCGAAGAGTTTCGGATTAATGTCGTATACAAGTTTCATCGATGTTTGAAGCTTTGCCTTCATTTCTTTTCCCGAAATAAAATCAATGTCACAATTTCGTGCCTCTTCGTTAGTTTCTAGGCATTTTTCAATTGAAGTTTTGTGATCGTTTAAAAATTTATCAACCAAAGCTTTGTGTTCTTCTAAAAACTTAGTTCTCACAATGGTAACGCCAGTTATTGGGGCAGCGTCTTCGCCGTATGCTTTCTTAATTGCGCCATTGAAATTTTCATTTAGGTGCAAGTTGGGATATTTCTTAAGTGCATTGCTAGCAGTTGGTTCATTAACAACTCCCAAAGCATTTGGGTCTTGGAGAAGACTGGCCACGACTTCGTTAGCATCGCTTTTATATTGATGATTTATATCCGATTCGCTAAGCCCCATTGAGTTTAGCCAAATGATGATATTTGCCTCAACCACTGTCCCTTTACCAGCGGAATATAGAGTCTTGCCTTTAACGTTATAGATGTTTTCATCTTGGCAAATTAGCTTCAGAACATTTTTGGCATTGATGTCAATTACTTTAACTCCGCCATTTGTTTTATTGTAAAGACTTACTGCAACATTGGCTGGAAGTAGGGCGATGTCTATGTCTTCGGAGGCAATTTGAGATACCAAAGCATCGGGTTGAGTGACATTGCTAAATTCATATCCCTCTTGCGGCATTTCTTGAAGCCCAACAGAAGTTGGACCGTTTAGAGAACCAACTCTAACAGAAGTATTGTCTGATTTGCACGCGCAAAGAAGTATTGCAAGAACTAAAATTGCAACAATAAAGATACTTGCAATAACTTTGCGAGTGATTTTGGTCACTATTCTTCGACCTTAGCAAATTCGCTTTTTGGAGCGCCACATACTGGGCAGGCCCAATCCTCAGGAAGGTCTTCGAATTTTGTTCCTTCAACTTCTTCGTCGTAGATGTAACCACATAAATTGCACTTGTACTTCATGATATCCTCCTTATTTCAAAAAGTCTTGTAAGATTTCTTCTTCAGCCTCTTCTTCGGTGAGGCCTAAAGTCATTAATTTTGTAAGTTGATCACCAGCAATTTTGCCAATGGCAGCTTCGTGAACTAGTTGGGCATCTTCGTGTGCAGCTTCGATGGCGGGGACACTTCTAACACTTGCATCTCCCATGATGATTGAGTCACATTGAACATGTCCGTGGCATTTACATTTTCCTGTAACCAAAGGACTAAAGACTTGAACAGATTTATCCTTTGCAACGCTTCTAGAAATTACTTGAACGCTACTTCCATCCCCAACAAGTTCAATCTTTAAGTTAGATTCTGCCTTTTGGTTGCCTTCGGTCATAAGTTTTTCGGTGATTATTAACTTTGCGCCTTCTTTAATAGTAATGTCACTTTGACGTAATGTGCTGGTAACACCACCAATTTGGCTCATCTCCATCTCGCAAACCGCATTCTTCTCAAGAACGACTTTAGTTTGTGGGTTTAGGATCCTTGTGCCATCTTTTTTGCCGTTACCGAAGTGTTTTTCAACGTATTTTGTGTATGAGCCTTCGCCGCAATAAAAGCTGTGGATGCCGTCATGTTGCGTTGTTTTATGCTCATCGTTATGAATTCCGCAACCTGCAATAATCTCGGTGCTTGCACCTTTACCGATGTAGAAGTTATTGTAGACTGTGTCAGTCATGCCAACTTTAGTCAAGATAACAGGAACAAAAATAGTTTCGCGAGGAGCTTTGTCCTTGATCTTAACGTCGAGGCCACCATCTTCGTTGGTGCTAATCTCAATATTAGCCGAAGAGTGCCTCTCTACAAGCTCGCCATTTTTACGAACGTTAAAAGCACCATTTGGCATGCCATGTAAGCCAGCAATGTTTTCTAGAAGTTCTTTATCTATGGGACTTAAATCAACGCTCATAATGACCTCTAACAAGTAGTTGCTATCTTTGCACCGTGCAGGGCAGTGGGTGCGCTTAATTGACAATCTGGATTATCTTTAGCGACAAATCCTAAGTTAGGCATAATTTCTTCAGGAGTGCCAGTTGCTTTAATTTTACCCTCGTCAAGAAGCATAATCTCATCTGCCAAAGCTAAGATTCGCTCTTGATGTGAAATTATTACTAAAGTTTTATCTTTGTATTGTTTATGAATGTCTCCGAAGGTCTGTGTAAGTCTATCAAAGCTTCAAAGATCAATGCCAGCTTCTGGCTCATCAAAGATTGCGAGCTTAGGGTCGCGAGCCAAAACAGTAGCAATCTCAATTCTTTTAATTTCGCCACCACTTAAGGACTTATCAATCTCGCGTGTAAGGTAACCTGCACTGCAAAGGCCAACCTTAGCTAAATATTCATTACAAGCCAGCATAGGGAGGCGTTTACCTGCAGCAATATCAAGAAGTTTTTTAATTGTCATGCCACGGAACCTCGCAGGTTGCTGAAAGCCATAACAAATACCAAGATTAGCAATTTCAGTTAAGCTTTTCTTGCTTATATCTTTGCCTTCGAAGAGAATTTTTCCACTGCTAGGTTTTTCAATACCCATAATGATTTTTGCAAGTGTAGATTTACCGCTACCATTAGGTCCAGTGATTACAATAAGTTTGCCAGCATCAATTTTCAAAGACAAATCGTCAATGATATTTCGTTGCTTCTTTGTAGCGTCATCTTTAACGCTAAAACTTATGTTTTTTAACTCTAACATGGGGGATTTATTCTACACTAATTGTTGAATAAGTCAATAAATTTATAATTGTCTTTATTATCTATATCCTGGATGTTTCCGCCAAAAACACATTTGACAGAACTTTTATTCATCTCGCTAAATTCATCTCCAGATTTCTTGATATCTTCGATGCTGGTTTTGATAATTTCGTCCCGACATTTCTTTCTCGCATCAGTTGGGGTATTTGTAAAGAACAAGTTGTCTTGAACTATCATTTTTGACCTTACGCTAGCCGGGGCATCAATTTTAGCGACAGTGCTAATGATGCAATTGTCCAAATCTCGTTGTGACAAATTAACCTCGCTTAATCATTTTGTACTGTTCTCAAAGTTTTGGTATGTCTCATTTAGTTTTGGATCTCGATAGCTGTAAAATTGCGAAGTTCCTTTTGTATTAATAGTAAAACCTCCACCATATGCACCGTTTTTGACCCTTACATTATTTCATAGGTAATCTAGAGAAAGGATTTTTGCAGCACATCTTTTAGAGCCATTCATTTTTGTATTGCACAATCGAACATCATTTACCATTGCACAATAATTTACTTGGCTAGGAATTTTCACAGCATAATTTTGCTTCTCTTTACTAATCAGCTTAGCAAAATCTGGAAGTTCATTAAGCACAGTGTCTTCTACTGTTATTTTATTGAGAATGTTCTTGCCGGCAAAGGAAATAATTGGTTTTGTTGAAAATATTTTGCTTGAAACTTCGACTAACTTATTGCAAAGTTGAGCCATGTCTTCGTTAATTATTTTTTTGAGATCAAAATAAAAGTCAACACCAGCAGTCATTTCCAATAATTTTGCAACAGGGAGTATTTCAGACAATGCTTTTCCTGCCGCAGCACTGTGTCCAGCGTTGATAAAAGCTTGTTCCATCAATACTTTACGTTGATTTAGGATGGTTTTTATCTTATCTTTGTCATCAAACTTTGTGTTTTGACAAATCTCATCAACTAGACTAGCTAAATAACTGGAATTTTGGTCAAGCGCCGAAGATCTAACGCAAAGCTTCGGATCAATATCGTTTATGTCATTTAAATTTTCATAGAAAGTTAGGGAAAAACTCAAATGACCAAGTTTTTCTTGACCTAGGATGTCGATTTCTTCGCTGGTGTATTTTTGAGTATCAAGCTTGCCAAGCAAAGTGCATAAAATACCCGCGTATTTATAGTCTTCTACATCAATATTATTAAGTGGATAATACCTGTTAACATGCGTAATCCCATTTGTTGCTATCTTATATTCCAAGCTTTGTACTGGCTTTGCACTCTCATTTCAAACAGGGTATTCTTCAATCTCGCCAATATCTGATATTTCCATTACAGGAAGTTTCGCTTCATTATCTTTTTTATCTGGAGTGCTTTGTCATTTTTCTAAGCTTTCAATTTCTTGCTTAATGCTTTCAAGTTCTTCTTTAGTCCTATCAACTTTTACAACTTCGGTTTTCTCGCAAGGAACAACCTCGACAGAAGCTGTTTTCTTGTTGTTTAAGAATAATTCTTTTGCAAGATCTTCAAAGAAGTTTGTATCAATTTGTTTTTTGAGTCACTCTATATCGTCAAGATATTTTAAAGCGCCGGTTGCAGTGTCTTCGTTATATAACCATTCTTCAAAAACAATAATGGAAGCATCCAAGCCAGAAGTGTAAGCTGGAATTTTTTCCTTAAGCTTGAATTCTTTATTTGAAATTGTTGCTCTTAACAGGTCTTTGTTTATGCCTTTGCTAACTATGCCATCAACAGCTTTATGAATCCTGGAAATAATCTTTTCGCCTTCGCCACTGCTAATTCCTTTGCATTCGCAAATAATGAAAGGCTCATAAATCTCAGCGAGAATCTCAAAGTCGATTTCCTTTGCAAAATTTTGTTGCAATAAAGCTTTTTTGAGTGGGCTTTCGTTAGAACTGCAAAGTGCATCAATCAAAATTCTTGTAGCTAGTATTTTTCTATGATCTCTACCGAAGACGAAGCCCGCCCCGCATTCGGCATTATCTTTTGAAGTTGCAACTTCCACTTTCAAAGTTTTACTATGCTTGAAATTATTCTCTAAGCATCCCTGAGTTGTGGTTTTTACACCATTGCGTCATTTTGAAAGCTCATTTGCTTGTGAGAGATAGTTTGAATCTAGGTACTCAAGCATTTTAGATATTGATAGCTTCCCATAAACAATAATATAGGCATTGTCCAGCGTGTAGTTTGAATTGTGTTGCTCTAAATATTGCTCATAGCTAAGTTTTTCAATGTATTTAGGGTCCCCACCTGAAGAATATGAATAACAAGAGCCAGGGAAGAGTTGCTTCATCAAGCCTTCGAAGATATGCTCTTCAGGGTCTGAATAAACTCCCTTCATTTCGTTATATACAACACCGCTAAAACCGTCTTTGGTTTTATGACCACCTTCTTGAAGGAAGATGTTTTTATTTTTGTATATGTTGGGGAAGAGAACCGCATCCATATAAACATCAATTAAGTTGTATAGGTCTTTTTCGTTAGTGGAGGCAACTGGGTATATAGTTTTGTCTGGGAAGGTCATTGCATTTAAGAAAGTTTGCATGGAAGATTTTAAAAGATTTGTAAATGGTTCTTTTACTGGAAACTTTCTTGAGCCGCACAAAACACTATGCTCTAATATGTGAAAAACACCTGTGCTATCCTTTGGCAAAGTCTTAAAGCCAATAGTAAACGACATTTCTGGATCATCGTTTTCGAGGTATAAAAGGCGTGCCCCAGAAGTATGTTTTAACTCATATGCATTGGCAGTTTTACCACTTGAACCAAGATATTCAATCTCTGGTAGGGCTTCAGTTTTTATAACTGTAAAATTGTGTAGTTCTTCGTTATTATTTAAGCAAAATTTAGGCATTATTTAATTTTTTTGGAATCAACTTCCTCAATGCCTCAAATGTTATTTGCGTACTCTCTAATGCTTCGATCCGAAGAGAACTTTCCAGCGCTACACATGTTTAAGAATTGCTTGCGAGCAAACTCGCGCATGTTTTTCGCATCTTCGTTAGCTTTAAGCTTTGCCTCTAAGCAAGATCTAAAGTCTTCCAAAACGAAGTATTTGTCTTCGTGCATCATTCCACCATAAAGCATTTCGAAAAATCCACTGCCATCGTCATCTAAGGTTCCGTTAATCAAAGAATCCAAAACTCTGCGAACGCCTTTTGTCTCGCGGTAATGCTTTCTTGGGTTGTATGTGTCACGAATCTTGTCAAGGTCTTCAACTCTGGCACCGAAGATGTAGTTATTCTCCTCGCCAGCCTCCTCAACAATCTCGATGTTTGCGCCATCGTAAGTTCCCAGCGTAACAGCACCATTTAACATAAGTTTCATGTTGCCTGTACCGCTAGCTTCCGTACCTGCAGTAGAAATTTGTTCAGAAATATCAGCCGCTGCCATAATTTTTTCAGCGTAGGAAACATCGTAGTTGCTTACAAAGATAACTTTAATGTATTTGCTTACAACTGGGTCTTTATCGATTAGCTCGGCAACAGCGTTAATGACCTTGATGATTGCCTTTGCCTTTAAATATCCTGGTGCACTCTTTCCACCAAAGATATATGTGGTGGGGACGAAGTCTTTGAGTTCGCCTTCTTTAATCATAAAGTAAAGCTCAAGAATGGTAAGGATGTTGAGGAACTGCCTCTTGTATTCATGCATTCTTTTCACTTGAACATCAACAATAGTGTTTGTATCGAAGCTTTTACCATCCTTCTTTTGAATGTATTTATTGAGCTCTTCTTTGTTATGAGCCTTAATTTCGATAAATTTATCAATTACTTTATCGTCTTCAGCATACTTCTTTAGACCTTCAAGTTGACTTAGATCTCTTAACCATTTATCGCTGCCAACAAGTTTTGTAATTAATTTGCTTAGCTCAGGGTTGCAAACGCCAAGCCATCTGCGTTGAGTAATACCATTTGTAACGTTGATAAACTTCTTTGGATATATCTTATAAAAGGTTTTAAGAACAGTGGTTTTTAAAAGATTAGTATGTAGCTCAGCAACACCATTTATATGAGATGAGCAACAACAAGCCATATATGCCATATGAACAGTTGAACCTTGAAGAATCTTGACTTCGTTAAGTTCTTGTTGGCTAAGCTTCTTAAATTCTTTTGTCTCGCAAAAATAATCTGAAATTTGACGAATGATTTTTGCGATTTCTGGCGAAACTGCTTTAACAAATTTCATATCCCACTTCTCAAGTGCTTCAGACATGATTGTGTGATTTGTATAGTTGAAAATCTTGCAAGAGAGTTTCAATGCGGCTTCGAAGCTAACACCTCGCTCGCCAAGTAACCTAATTAACTCAGGAATTGAAATTGTTGGGTGAGTGTCATTTAGTTGGATTTGAATGAAGTCAGGCAATTTTTTATAGTCCTTGCCATGAACAGCTTCAAAACGCTTCAAGATATCTTGCAAACTAGCAGAGCAGAAGAAGTATTGTTGAGTAAGACGAAGTTGCCTTCCAGCGTCACTAGAATCGTTAGGGTATAGAACTCTTGAAATATTCTCGGTGTGAGTTTTTTCGCTAACAGCTTCATCATAACGTCCCTGATCAAACAAGGAGAAATCAAATTCCTTAATTGGCTCTGCTTGCCATAAACGAAGAGTAGTTAGGTGTTTTGTGCCATAACCTATGATAGGCATGTCATATGGAACAGCATAAACGTCGCCACTTGCAAGATGAACTGTAACCGTGTCTAGCGATTGTCTAACACTCCATGGGTCACCGAGCCTTCGTCAATTATCAATCTCTTCGTGCTGGAAACCTTTGTCGAAAGTTTGCTTAAACAAACCATAACCGTATCGAATTCCATAACCTGTTAATGGAAGGTTGCAAGTTGCAGCGCTGTCTAAATAACAAGCAGCTAAGCGTCCCAAACCACCATTACCTAGAGCAGCATCTTCAATCTCTTCAAAACAATCGAGCTCTATCTTTTCACGCTTTAAAATTGTTTTTGTAACATCCAAAAGACCCGAGCAAAATAAATTGTTATAAATTGCACGGCCCATTAAAAATTCGGCAGAAAAATAACAAGCTCTTTTTTGCTCGCAATGAAGCTTGTCAGATTGTAGCCAGTTTGGCGTGATACTTTCAATAACAGCTTTTGA
>JAZUHG010000021.1:0-5359 GCA_045641605.1 Phoenicibacter sp.
AAACACTTTAGGTAGAGAAATGGGTATGAAGCTACATGTTTATGCTGGTGAAGATCATAAGCATGAAGCACAAAAACCACGTCAGATTAAGGTGGAGGGTTAATAACTATGCCAACAAAAAAGACTGAGACAAAGACTGAAGAAAAAGTAGAAAAGGCTACAAAAGCAACAGCTGCCAAAAAGACAACTGCAAAAAAGCCTGCTGCTAAAAAGACTGCAACTAAGACTGCTAAGTCTTCGAAAGCAGAAGCTCTTTACTATGGAACAGGCCGTAGAAAGAATGCTGTAGCCAGAGTTCGTCTTTATGCTGGAGATGGCAAGATCAATGTTAATGGTCGCGAAGTTGAGGAATACTTCAACCGTCAAGTATTGGTCGACGACATCAAAAGCCCTCTAAATATTACTGATACCCAAAAACATTTTGATATTGTTGCAAACATTCAAGGTGGTGGAACAACAGGTCAGGCTGGTGCTCTTCGCCTTGGAATTTCTCGTGCTCTTTTACAGGCAGGAGATTATAGAGATACATTAAAGAAAGCTGGTTATCTGACACGTGACAGCCGTATGGTTGAGCGTAAAAAGTACGGTTTGAAAAAAGCTCGCAAGAAGAGCCAGTTTAGTAAGCGTTAATTTTTGGAACTATTTAGGAGTTTGAATTGACGAAGCAAGATGTAATAGAGATGGAGGGCGAAGTACTTGAGGCATTGCCAAATGCAATGTTTAAAGTAAAGCTGGAAAATGACCATGAGATTTTGGCTCATATTTCTGGCAAGATGCGTATGCATTACATCAAGATTTTGCCTGGCGACAAAGTTACTGTTGAGCTTTCGGTATATGACCTAAATAGAGGCCGAATTACTTATAGGTACAAATAGCACACGGAAGGAGAAGTTATGAAAGTTAGACCTTCAGTTAAAAAAATGTGTGACAAATGCAAGATTATTCGACGCAATGGCAAGGTTTTGGTTATTTGCGAAAACCCTCGTCATAAACAACGTCAAGGTTAAGGATAAGGAGTAGATTAGATGGCACGTTTAGTTGGTGTAGATCTTCCTCGCGATAAGCGACTTGAGATTGGATTGACTTACATTTATGGGATTGGTCTTTCAACCTCTCAAAAGATCTTAAAAGAGACAGGTGTTAGCCCAGATCTTAAATGTGGAGACTTGACCGAAGCAGATTTATCGAAGCTTCGCGATTACATTAATGATCATGTTCGTACAGAGGGTGATCTTCACAGAGAGACTTCACAAAATGTAAAGAGATTAATGGAAATTGGCTGCTATCGTGGTCTTCGTCACCGTAAAGGCCTTCCTGTTAGAGGTCAGCGAACACACACAAATGCACGCACCCGTAAGGGCAAAAAGCGCATTGCTGGTGCTAAATAGGAGGTATTTGAATGGCTAAAGGACAAAAAACTACATCAAGCAGAGTTCGCAGAGCAGATAAGAAAAACATTTCTGTTGGTGCGGCTCACATCAAATCTACTTTTAATAACACTATTGTATCTATAACAGATCCACAAGGAAATGTAATTTCATGGCAAAGCGCAGGAACTCAAGGTTTTAAGGGTTCACGTAAGTCCACTCCATTTGCAGCTCAAATGGCTGCAGAGCAAGCTGCAAAAACAGCTATGGAGCACGGCCTACACCGCGTTTCTGTTTATGTAAAAGGTCCAGGTAGTGGCCGCGAAACAGCAATTCGTTCGCTTCAGGCCGCAGGACTCGAAGTAACAAGTATACAAGATTGCACTCCAATTCCTCACAACGGATGCAGAGTTTGCAAAAGGCGTCGTCCATAGATAGAAGGAGAATGTAGATGGCAAGATATACTGGAGCAGATTGTAAATTGTGCCGAAGGGAAGGCTGCAAGCTTTTCTTAAAAGGACCTCGTTGCTATTCAGGAAAATGCGCTATGGAGCGCCATCCTTATCCACCTGGAGAAGCTGGAAAGCGTCGTCCTCGTGAAAGCCAATATAGGCAGCAACTTCGTGAGAAGCAAAAGACAAAGAGAATTTACGGTGTATTAGAAAAGCAGTTTAGAGGTTATTATGAGACTGCTAACCGTCAAACTGGTGTTACTGGTGAGAATCTTCTTCGTCTTTTGGAATGCCGCTTAGATAATGTTGTATATCGTTTGGGATTTTCGAAGTCTCGTGCAGAGGCTCGTCAACAAGTTCGCCATGGGCATATTAATGTAAATGGCAAAAAGGTTACAATCCCATCTTATAGGGTTCGCCCAGGAGATATGGTTAGTGTTGTTGACAAGGCAAAAGACCTATACAACATCCAAACTTCAATTGTAGAAAATGCCAAGACTTCGGCAATTGTGCCAGCTTGGTTAGAAGCAGATATCGAGCATTTACAGGGAAGTGTTATTTCGCTTCCAAACAGAGATCAAATTGATCTTGATGTAAAAGAACAGCTTATTGTTGAGTTGTACTCGAAGTAATAAAAGTAGTTAAAAAGTTTAGGAGGCAACATGACAGAATTTATTCCACCTACAGTCGAAATTGAGGAAGTTAAAGATAACCTATCAAGGTTCATTGTTGAGCCATTAGAGCATGGTTATGGTGAGACCCTTGGTAATTCAATGCGTCGCGTTTTATTAAATTCGCTAACTGGCGCTAAGGTTACAGCTGTAAAAATCGAAGGTGTCGATCACGAATTCACAACTGCACCTGGTGTAGTTGAGGATGTAACTGACATCATCTTAAACATTAAAGGCTTGGTATTTAAACCATTGGAATCTGTTTTTAACCAGAGCGAAGGCAAGGACGAAAATGACTTGGCTCGCATTCTAAATGCAGATGACTTCATGGCTACTGCAACTATCGAAGCCTCAGCTCCTGCTAGTGGAACTTATACAGTTACTGGTAACGATGTAAAGGTTCCACCAGAGTTTGAAATTGTTAACAAAGATCACGTTATTTGCAATATTGCAGATGGCGGTGACTTAAATATGGAACTTCGCCTTGGCATCGGCCGTGGCCGTGTTGTTGCAGATGACAACAAGCGCGAAGATGACCCAATCGGAGTTATCGCAATTGATTCTAACTTCAGCCCTGTTCGCAGGTGCACTATGAAGAAAGATGATACTCGTGTTGGTCAACGTACAGATTTCGACCGCTTAACTCTTGAGGTTGAAACTGATGGTTCCACAACACCAACTGAGGCTGTTAACATGGCAGCTTTAATCATTAACCAGCATATGCTTAAGTTCTTAGACCTTGTTGAGGCAAAGGAAGAGGAGAAAAAAGCTACTATTTTTGCTCCTGAAGCCGAGAAAGAAAACATCGAGCTTGAGAAACGTGTTGAGGATTTGGACTTATCTGTTCGCTCATACAATTGTTTGAAGCGTGCTGATATTCACACAGTTCGCAAGCTTGTTGAATATTCAGAGAAGGATTTACTTAACATTCGCAACTTCGGTTCTAAGTCAATCGACGAAGTTAAGGCAAAATTGATCTCGATGGGTCTAAACCTTCGTCAGGAGATCAACTAATAATTAGTGTAAGAGGAGAACTAGGATGAGACACTACAAAAAAGGACGTAAATTAGGAACTGATAAAAGCCACACTAAGGCTATGAAACGCAGCTTAGTTAGTGCACTTTTCCTAAACGACAGAATTAAAACTATTGAATCTCGCGCTAAGGAGATTCGTCCGGATGTTGACAAGATTATCGGTTGGGCTAAGAAGGGTGACCTTCACAGCCGCCGTTTGGCAATTGCTGCTTTGGGCGGAGACAAGTATCTTGTAGCCGAGATTTTCGATAAGGTTGCTCAAGGTATGTTTAAAGAACGTACAAGCGGTTACACTCGTATTATTAAGTTGGGTGTTCGCAAGGGTGATAATGCTCGCATTGTTATTATTGAGCTAATCAACGAAGGCAAGAAGAAATCTGCTGCTAAACCTGCTGATGCTAAGAAAGACGAAGCTAAGGCAGAGGCAAAGCCAGTAGATAAGAAAGACGAAAAGAAAGAAGAAAAGAAGGGGTCGGAGGCTCAGGAAGATAAGGTAGAACCAAAACCTGAAAATAAACCTGCCGACAAAAAGGAGTCAAAAGAGAAAAAGGCTCCGACACCAGAAAAGAAAGAAGAGCCAAAGGAAGAAAAGAAAGAGGCTCCTAAGAAGGAAGAAAAACCTGCAGAGAAAAAGGAAGAACCTAAGAAGGAAGAAAAACCTAAAGAAGAGAAAAAACCTGAACCTAAAAAGGACGAGAAAAAATAATCTTCCTGTATATATTTCAATACAAAGCGGTCTAATTGGCCGCTTTTTTTATGTTATAATCGCGATGTCATACAAAATTGTATTCTTACAATTTAAAACGAAAGGAAAATTATGGATAAGAATCTTGAGCCGTTATTTACCCCGTGGAAAATTGGTAATTTAGAAATCAAGAATAGGTTTGTCCTAACTTCTATGGGCGGAACCAATTTGTTGGGATGGATGGAGAAGCATCACTTCGATGAAATTGGGTCTCACTTTATTATGGAAGTTGCTAAGAACAATTGTGGTCTTTGCCTTCCTGGATGTCAACCAGTTTATAACCCAATGTTTGGTCAATGGCTTTATAAGAACAAAAAGATGTACAAAGACTTGGCTAAGTGGATGCCGGAATTTCACAAAACAGGTTCAAAATTATTTATCCAATTAACTGCAGGTTTTGGACGTTCATTTACAATCAGCGAAATGATGGAGAAGCTCTACACTAATCCATTTTTACGTGTCGTTTCAAAACCATTTATGAATTTGGACAAAATTACAGCGACTGCTAGTCCTACTCCAAATAGATGGTCTGATAAAGTTCCTTCACGTGCGTTAACCGTTGACGAGATTCATGAGTATGTAGATGCCTTTGCAAAAACCGCAAAACTTATTCAAGAAGCAGGTGTTGATGGCGTTGAAATTCATGCTGTTCACGAAGGATATCTGCTCGACCAGTTTACACTTGGGTATGTAAATAGCAGAACTGATGAATACGGTGGAAGTTTTGAGAATAGATATCGATTTGCTGTCGAAATTGTCCAAGCCATCAAGAAGGCATGCGGTAAGGACTTCCCAGTATCTCTTCGTTATTCTGCAATTTCGAAGACTAAGGACTTCCGTAAGGGTGCTCTTCCTGGCGAAGACTATAAAGAAGTAGGCCGTGATTTGAAAGAGTCCGAAAAGGCTATTAAATATTTATCTGATGCAGGATACGATATGTTTAACTGCGACAATGGTACATATGATGCTTGGTATTGGGCTCATCCACCAATTTATATGCCTGAAAATTGTAATCTAGAAGATGTTGAACATATTAAGAAATTTGTAGATATTCCAGTTGTATGCGCAGGAAGACTTGATCCTGCAGTT
>JAZUHG010000022.1:0-21028 GCA_045641605.1 Phoenicibacter sp.
GGGGTGTGGGGGGGGGGGGGTGGGGGAAGTTAGAGGAGGGGGCCCCGTTTTTGGTGTTGAAGACTTTGAAGTTTCTTCGGCGAATTCTTTTGGATCTACTGTAATAGTATGTTTAATTGGAGTTCATTTAACCTTTTTGAATACAGCAATAATTGCAATTGGGATGTAGGTTAGCATGAAGAATGGGAAGGTGAACATCGCGAGGATTTTTGGACCAGGGTTTGAGCGAACTTTGTACCATTCCACGAAAAGCGTAATCACACCCAGCACAAACATAAACAAGATATAGTTGGCCAGGCAGAACACGATGCTGGAGAGGCTGGCTGTGAGGACCATGCCTGCACTAAGTACTCCGCAAAGGCCAAGGATAATGATGACCAGGTTGAAAAGAATCGCGATAAAGGTGATCAAAAGGCCTGGTGCGATGGTCATTAGCATGTCGTAGCAAGCGAAGCGGTGGCCCTTCGGGTTTGTGAAAATGTGTGTGACCAGGCGTCCGCTATACTTGACGAAGACTTGGTAGAACCCGCGTGTCCAGCGGAAGCGTTGGTTCCAAGAATCCTTGAAGGTGACAGGTTGCTCGTCGTAGAGGACGGCATCGGGTGCGTAACCAATTCGATTGCCGTTGAGGATATTGTTAGTGGCGAACTCGATGTCTTCGGTGAGAAGGAATCATTTCCAACCACCTGCTTTCTCGATAATTTTGACATCGGTATAAAAGCCAGTACCCGAAACAGCGCAACTAGTATTGAGGTAAGAGCGAGGCTGCGAAAGGAAGCGCGCCTCACGAATAAACCAAGTTCCGTAGCCGGAAGAAATCCAGTTGCTGTCAAAATTTTTAGTATTGCGGTAGCTTGTACCCACCGTAAAGCCTGCATCGTAAACGCGATTCATCGCGGCGAAGTAATGCTTGTCCAAAACATTGTCGGCATCGAAGACGAAGAAGGCCTCGTATTCGCTATTTTTATTAACAGTGCGGCCGGACGGAGCTTGAATTTTACCGTAGTTCGCCATGCCACAAACACTCTTGCCAATTTGCTTGCCTAGGCATTCGCGGAAAATAATGTTCATGCCGTAGTCCAGCGCGTAGCCTTTGCCGATAAGTTTGCCATTTTGACGCTCGATAACAAAGGCGCCATTGTCCAGTGCGATTTGTGCAGTGTTATCGGTACAATTATCTGCGATGATGAAGATGTCGATCAGCTCGCTTGGGTAATCTTGATTCTTGATTGAATCGATGAGATTTTTAATAACAGTGCTCTCGTTGCGGGCGCTAATTATGGCGGCGTACTTGTGATTCTTGCGCGCGGCGGGATGGTCCTTGCGGCGAAGCAGACCAACAAGCACGTAAAATAGCTGATAAGCATAACAAATAGTAAATGTTAGAATAACGCAGATGTTAAAAACGTCCACGAATGATATGTACGACATCGTGCTAAGCAGTCATTGCATAGTGTGCGGTATTATAGCATAATTTGGTCGCTTAACAGGGCTTCGTTTGTTATAATGGGCGCCATGCGCAAAATTGAGAAAATGAAATACCCTAATAAGGTGGCCGAATCGGCAAAAATTTCTTCCGAATACGTTCAGCCTGCCGAAGACATGGCTCAATCCTTGGTTAACGAGTTTCTGCCCCTTTGCGATATCCCGCATCCCTCAGGTCATGTCGAAGAAATGCGCCAATACCTGCTTGATTGGGGTAAAAAGAACAAAATTGAGACGTCGCTGGATGAATCGGGTTGCGTTTATATGGACATCCCTGCAACGCAAGGTTGCGAGGATTTTCCAAAGTTGATTTTCCAAGCGCACTTTGACATGGTTGCGGTTGCGTCAAAGGAAAACCACGACTTCGACCCTTTGACCTCGCCAATTGTACCGATTGTCGATGAGGACGAAGGCGTTATCCACACGGGTTGGAAGACTTCGCTCGGCGCGGATGATGGCCACGGCGTTGCGACAATGCTTGCGCTTGCCAAGATGGACAAAAATTCAAGCGGAGTTAAACATGGTGCGCTTCGTTTGATTTTTACTTACGACGAAGAAACGACCTTGCAAGGTTGCAAACTTTTAAATGCCGATGTTGTGGATTCGAAATACATTGTCAACCTTGACTCTATATATGTAGGGATGATTATTACTTCGGCGGCTGGCGGTTTTTACGCAACTGCGCGCAAGAAGATGAGTCGCATGGCGCCTGGTAAAAAGAGCAACGTTTTGTCGTTGGAGGTTTGGGGCTTGAACGGTGGTCACTCTGGCGCGGACATTCACTTGAACAGGGGAAACACGCTTGCAATTTTGAGCGATTTTTTCGAGGCTTGCCTGGCTGAAAGCATCAACTTCAACATTCGATACATTAAAAGTGGGATTTTGATGAACGCGATTCCGTCAAAAATGCTGGCGGAGGTTGTTATTGGCTACCACGATGCGCAGCGCGCCGAAGAGATTGCCGAAGAGGTAATCGCTGCTGCTAAAGAAAAATACAGCGATGGAAGCTCGCTTGAATATAAGCTTGAGATCCGCGAGGCCAGCGAGCTTCCGGTCCTTAGCATCAGCGATTCCATGAAAATTTATTACTTGCTTACGATGCTTCCAATTGGTGTGATTGAAAAATTCCGTGACGGGCAAGTTCGTACTTCGAACAATGTTGGCCTTCTTGAAATTTATGATGACGTGTTAAATTGCGAAATTTTGTATCGCTCTACCGATGCAGACAAAATCAAAAATGCAATTCAAACAATTCAAGATGTTTGTGAAGACAATGACATCGACTTCGGAATCGAGACGATTTTTGCGGCCTGGCCAAAAGCGGAGGATAATCCGCTTAAGGATTTGTTTGCGGAAGGTTTTGCTGAGACTTCGGAGATTGAGGTCGATACGCTGGACATTCACGCAGGTCTAGAGAATGGCTATTTGCTCCGAAAGCGCCCTGACGCGATTATGACAAGCATCGGTTGCGACGTGGTTAATGAGCACAGCCGAAAAGAGACGATGTTCACGAAGTCGCTGCCTGCATATTGCGCGTCCATCCTTTATGTTCTTCAAAACGCCAATACACTCCAGAATTAAATTTTTGGTGCATTTTGCACGCTTTTTGCTAATATATGTGCTCCGACAGAAGTGAGGGCAAAAGCTCTCCACCTAGCTGGTTGAAAAATACTGATGGGTAATACAAATAAAGCGCCGAAGACTCGGCACCCAAGCGACACAAGTCGCGATTGTATTGCCCGCAACAAGCGGGTTTTTTATTTTTTAAGAATAGAACTGTTGGTAAGGACAGTGAAAAATAATTTTTGATTTAGATTTGCCTGTCTTTTCAATGAAGCGTATTAAATACGTGATTTGAAAAGAAAAGGCAAAGATAAGAAAAAAATTATTTTGCAACGAAAGGATGTAAGTGGCAAAAGACGATTTAAAGGTGAACCGAGCTATCCGCGCACAAGAGTGCGTGCTTGTTGGCTATGATGGTCAGCAACTTGGGAACTACGCGGTTCGCGACGCGCTTGACATGGCACAATCCGAAGGCTTGGACCTCGTTGAAGTTACTCCAAACCAAAAGGTGCCAGTTTGTAGAATCATGGATTACGGCAAATATAAGTATGAGCGCAGCCGAAAAGAAAAGGCCAACCGCAAAAAGGCTGGCAAGATTGAAACTAAGGAGATGAAGTTTCGTCCAAAAATCGACGTTGGCGATTATGACACGAAGAAAAAGCATGTACTTCGCTTCTTAGGTCAAGGCAACCGAGTAAAAATTACAATCATGTTCCGCGGCCGCGAAATGGCTCACCCAGAGCAGGGTTTGAGCATTTTGGAGAAGCTCTCCGAGGAGCTCGAAGACATCGCCGTTGTTGAGGCAGCTCCAAAACTTGAAGGCCGCAACATGTTTATGACAATTGCTCCACTTCCAGAATATGTCAAGAAGGCGCAAGCCGAAGTGGAGGAAAAACAAAAACAAGGAAAAAACAGTCGACGCAACCGCGAAGCAGCGGCACGTGCGGCTGAGAAAGTTAAAGAAGCAGAAGGAGGACAAGATGCCTAAGATGAAAACACACAGAGGAACCGCAAAGCGTTTTCGCGTAACCGGTTCAGGCAAAATCATGCGTGCAAAGGCTTACAAAAGTCACATCATGGCTAAGAAAAGTCAAAAACGCAAGAGGAATTTCCGCAAGGAAACAGAGGTCGCTACTGCTGACCAAAAAACAATTGCAAGGAATTTAGGACGCCGATAAGGTGCTTTATAAAGGAGTGATTTAAATGGCTAGAGTAAAAAGATCTACACACGCTAGAAAAAAGCGCCGCGAGGTACTTGGCGAAGCAAAAGGTTATTACGGACAAAAGTCACGTAGTTACAGAAACGCTAAGCAACAAGTAATGAAATCGATGCAATATCAGTATCGTGATAGGCGTAATAAGAAACGCGTTATTCGCAGCCTATGGATTGTTCGCATTAATGCAGCTGCTCGTGAAAATGGCATGAGCTATTCAACTTTCATGAACGGCCTTAAAAAAGCGGGCGTTGAGCTGGACCGTAAGGTTCTTGCAGACATGGCTGTTAATGAGAAGCAGGCCTTCACAAAGTTAGTTGAAGTTGCAAAAAAGGCTAACTAAGTGAAATTTCGCAACGAAAAAATGGGGGGCATTGCTCCAACCGACAGACGTTGGTCTTGGCTAGAGGTCGATCTGGATGCAATTCGTCATAACATCAACACGACGAAGACGAAGATCGGCCCCAATTGCAAGTTGCTTGTAATTGTCAAGGCCGATGCCTATGGTCACGGGGCAGTCCAAATTGCAAAAACTGCAACAAATTGTGGCGCAAGCTACTTGGGCGTTGCTACAGTTGACGAAGCGTTGGAACTTCGTGAGGCAAAAATCAACAATAATATTTTGGTTTTATCGCAGCCTCCCGTTGCTTCCATCCCGCTTCTTGTCAAGCACGACATCATGCCTGCTGTCCACAGCACTGAGTTTGCAATTCAATATGCCGAAGCCGCAGATCAAGCTGGCAAAACCGCGCCATATCATTTGGCAGTTAACACTGGCATGAACCGCGTTGGCGTTCGACACAACGAAGTCTTGGACTTCTTGAAAAGTGTAAGTTTTCATCGTGCGCTTAAGCTCGAAGGAACTTTCACACATTTTGCAACTGCCGATAGCGCAGACGAAATGGCTTTCAAACAACAAATGACTTCGTTTACAAATTTGCTTGATGCGATGAAAAACATGAACATCGACCCGGGTATCGTTCACGCGGCAAATTCAGCTGCAATTTTTCGTTACCCAGAGAGCCACTTCGACATGGTTCGTCTTGGTGTTTGCATGTACGGTTATTATCCAAGTGATTTAATCAAAAAATATGTTGAGCTTGAGCCAGCAATGAGCGTCCATGCGCGAATTGTTGACGAGCGAATTTTGGGAATCGGTGAGGGTGTTTCATACGGCCACAATTACCGTGCCCGTTCGGCTGTTAAAATTTGTACCATTCCTGTTGGCTATGCCGATGGACTTCATCGTGAAGCTTCGGGCAAAATTGGTGTAATTTATAATGGTAAAACTTTCCCTCAAGTCGGTTCAATTTGTATGGACATGTGCATGTTTGAGATTGACATGAATTCTTCGGTGGCTCAACAAAATTTCAATGCGCAAATCGGCGATGAGGTAATTCTTGCTGGTAAAGATGGCGATGCGGTCATAACTCTCGAACAACTCGCCGAAGCCTCAGGCACCATTACCTATGAGATTATCTGCTCATTCAGTCGACGCATGCCAGTAATCTACGTATAATGAATGATGAAGTTTTAACAGAAGAGCTATTAGAAGAGTTAAGAAACAGACCTGACCTTCGCTCTTTTGTTGAAGAAAAAGATCTTAGTGAAGACTCATTCGCAGATTGTTTGAACAAGTTTTTAAATGAGAAAAAGCTTGAGCGAAAAGACATAATTCATACAACAAATTTAAATGAGACTCATGTTTATCAAATGTTTTCTGGACAGCGCAACGCTTCTCGAAATAAAGTCTTACAAATTGCCCTTGCTTTGAAGTTGAACTTGAAGCAAGTTAATCAGCTTCTTCATTCAGCTGGAGTTAGTAGTCTTTATTGTAAAGACAGGCGTGATGCCATTATTATATATTGTATTGAAAATTCATATGATCTTCAAAAAACCGACGATGAGCTTTTCCGATTCGAGGAAGCAACTCTAAGTAATGAGTAATTCTTTCTTTAAAGATTCTCATGTTACAGTTGAAGAGCTTCTTAAAAAAAGCAATATAGAAAAAACTGAAAAAATTTATCTTCGTGATAAAACAAACGAACGTCGCGGCCCATATATTCGTAAAACTATAAATTTAGATTCAGGAATTGGTGAGATTTATATAAAGTTATATGACTTTAATGCTCGCGGTAAAATATCTTCAAAAATTCCTGAGGTTTTTCATGTTGAAAAATCAAAAGATAAATTAGTTATTATTGAAGAATTTATCGAAGGTGAACCTCTAGATAGGTTTTTGGCAGGCCAAAATTTTAACAAAGCTGTTTTGGACAATGTTTTTATGCAACTTTGTGACGCAGTTAATTTTTTGCATAATTCATTTAGTTCGCCGGTAATTCATAGAGACATCAAACCTTCCAATATATTAATAGATAATAAAAATAATGTCTATTTGATTGATTTTGGAATTTCTCGCGAATACAACAATGAAAAACGTCCTGATACTCATAAGTTTGGAACTGTTGGTTATGCAGCTCCAGAACAATTTGGTTACCAGCAAACAGATGTCCGAAGTGATGTTTATGCAATTGGTAAGGTATTGGAATTTTGTTGCAATACGAAGAGTTGGAAATCCATGCCTTCGTCACTTGATAATTGCTATAGTGAAATTATAGAAAAAGCTACAGAATTTGATCCAGATCAACGATATAAAAACGTTAAGCAATTAGTTGCTGCTTATAAAAAAACTACTAGTTTTGTATCTACTTTTCAAAGTTTAGAAAAAAACAAATTTGTAATTATTTATGGACATATTTGAAATTTATTGTTAGTTGCAACATTCGTTTTTCTTACTGTTGCTTGTTTTTCTGTTGGTTTTACGCCTTCGGATTCAAGCTATTACAACACACCTTTGTGAGAAAAGATTTGTATCATTATTACAATTGTTCTTTTTATACTTTTGCCTGTAACATTAATTTTTATGTACAAACCTTCCCTCAGGAAGATTTTCAAAAATTTACCTAAGATCGGCTTTAAGTATTATCTTGTGTTTATGGCCTTTTGTTGCGCTGGCATTGTACTTTTTGGCGCTATCTCCCAGATATTTGCATAATTTAGCTGTCAGCTAATGAAAATCCACTATTAATTTATTAACATTCTAAAAGCTTGCAATTAGACTTGCAAAAAAAACGATAAAATAATTTTATCTTTTAAGGGAGGAATTATGTATTGTGACAAATGTGGCTCGAAACTAAAGAAATCCGATAAATTTTGTAAAAAATGTGGAGCTGAAGTAAGCAATATAAATAAGGAAGATAATAAATCTTCTTCAAATAAGGATTCAAATAAAAATATCCAGTCTGCTAATGGCGCTCCTAAACTTAATTGATGAAAACGTAGAAAAAAATGACAGAAAGTTTTAATTATCATTGGTGGAGTATTTTTACTTTTATGTATTATTGGTGGAGCTGCTAGTGGCGGAAATTCAGAAAGTACAAATCAAAACACTAAACAAACTACTGCTTCTTCTAATACAAAAAAACAAGAGAATAATGTTCCACAAGATTATAAAAATGCTTTAAAACAAGCCGAATCTTACAGTAGTAATCTGCATATGTCTAAACAAGCTATTTATGATCAATTAGTAAGCCAATACGGTGGAAAATTTTCAGCTGATGCTGCTAATTATGCTATTACAAATTTAAAAGCTGACTTTAAAGCTAATGCTTTAGCTAAAGCAAAGAGTTACCAGCAAACTATGTCTATGTCAAAATCAGCAATATATGATCAGTTGATTAGTCAATATGGAGAAAAGTTTACAAAAGATGAAGCACAGTATGCAATTGATAATTTAGGATAGGTGAAGCATGGGAGTTTTTACTAAAAATCAAAAAGATGTTGCAGCTAATATATATGAAACAACAAAAAAATACTTAAAACCTAAAGATGGTAAAAAACATGTCGTCATGATTAATAGTTATAGTAAGTTTATTAATCAAATTTTTTCATGTGACGATAAATATACAACACAAATTGATGAAATTGTATCTAGGATGCAAGAAGATGGATATGAAATTGTTGATATTAAATTAGGTGTATTACAAGGTCAAGGCGTACTTCAAGCAATGGAAGGCTTTTATAGTCTAATCATTTACAAGTAACATAATTTTTTACTTCATTGGAAAAGTCGAAATTGACAAAAAAAAAAAAATGATAAAATTCTGCTTGAGAGAAAGGGTTAATTATGCCAGTTAATAAAAAATGCCCCAAATGCGGCAGTGAGAAAGTACAACTCTCCAACGAAAATAAAAAACATGGCGTGGCTTGGTTCATTTTCTTTGGATGACTATGGGTTATTTGATGGATGTGTAAAGCGTGTTTTGCTTTATGCGTTCTCATTTGTTGAGATTGATGGATGGCTATTGTCAAGAAAAACCAAGGTAAAGGTTATGTATGGCTATCTAAAAGAATGATAGCTAATTCAAGCAAGATTTATTATTGCCACGAATGTAATCACAATTTTAGAGCTTAATTTATAAGTATTTATAGTGGGCGGAGCAGGAGCCTTCGCTTGAGACCATGCAAGGGCCTACTGGGTTTTGAGGCGTGCATACCTTTTTGAATAGTGGGCAATCTTGAGGAGAGATAATCCCCTTTAAGACATCGCCACATCTGCATGCAGAATTTTCTTTTGTAGGTTCTTCTTTAATGTTGAATTTTTCTTCGGCGTTAAATGCTTTGTAACGTTTGCGAATTTTGTAGCCTGAGCCTTCGATATTTCCAAGGCCTCGCCAAGTTGCATCGCAGGTGTCGAAGACTTCGTCGATTAATTTGAGAGCTGTTGGATTGCCTTCATCTTTTACACCGCGAGGGTAGGCGTTTTCGATTTTTGCATCGCCTTTTTCAATTTGGTTGGAGAGCATTTTAATGGCGAGGAGGATGTCTTCTGCTTCAAAACCAGAAACAACTCCAGGAATTTTGTATTTTTTGGCCAAAAATTCATAAGGTTTAAGGCCTGTGATAGTGCTTACATGACCAGGCAAAATTAGCCCGTCGACCTTGAGTTTTGGATCATTTACAATCAGCTCGAGCGCGCCAGGCATGTTTTTGTGTGCGCAAAAAATGCTGAAGTTGTTAAGACCCATCTCGCTTGCACGGATTATTGTGGCGGCACTTGTTGGGGCGGTCGTCTCAAAGCCTACCCCTAAAAATACAACTTCGTCCTTCGTTTGGGTGGCAAGTTCCAGCGCATCCAATGGCGAATAAACCACTTCGACTTTCGCGCCTTTTGCTTTTTCTTTAATCAGCGAAGACGAGGACCCCGGCACGCGCATCATATCTCCAAAAGTTGCAACAGTGACCCCCGGCATTTTTGCAAGGGCTATCATTTTGTCGATTGAATTATTTGAAGTAACGCAAACTGGACATCCTGGACCAGAGAGAAGGCTAACATTTTCTGGCATCAATTGGCGAATCCCAAATTTGGCAATGGCCATAGTGTGGGTACCGCAAACTTCCATTAAAGTTATTTGTGGCTTAGCCATTGATTTCCTTTAAGAGGTCAATAGTCTTTTGGGCCTCGGCTTCGTCGACTATTTCAATTGCAAAACCTGCGTGGACCAAAACATAGTCGCCAACTTTTGCAGCAGGTAACATGTCCATCGAGGCGCTACGCATTACGCCGTCGAAGTCGATTTGCGCAATGTTTTTGTCGCCAATTTCTTTAATCTTTCCAGGTATTGCTAAACACATGCCAGCTATTCTAACACAGCGCTGGCGCGGATGTGCTATAATCAGTTTTTCGTCGAAAGGTTCAACATGGAAGCATTTATCGCTATTGTTTCACAGATTGATACTTGGATTTGGGGCATTCCAATGATTGCAATCTTAACTTGTTCGCATTTATTCACAACTTGAAGAACTGGTTTTATCCAGCTTAAAATCCCGAAGGCCATCAAGCTTTCGGTCACCAATGATCCAAACGCCGAAGGCGACATCTCCCAGTTTGGCGCGCTTTGCACAGCTTTATCTGGCACATTGGGCGTAGGTTGTATTGTGGGTGTTGCGACAGCGATTATCTATGGAGGTCCTGGCGCTGTTTTTTGGATGTGGATCATGGGTATCCTCGGCATTGCTACTAAATATTCTGAGACTTTTATTGCCATCAAGTACCGCGTTAAAGATAAAAAAGGCAAGATGAGCGGTGGTGCAATGTATGTTTGGGAGCGCGCTTTTAAGAAGAAAAGCGGCAAAGACAAGGGCAAAACCCCATGGTGGGCACGTCTTGGTGCAATTTGTTTTGCAGTTTTTACTGCCATCGCTACACTTGGTACAGGTTCGGCAATTCAAGCTTCGGCTATTTCTGAATCTGTCGCATATTACTTCCCTCAAATTCCTCAATGGGGAATTGCAATTGTAATTTGCGTTATAACTTTCATCGTCATTTACGGTGGTGTTAAGGCAATTTCAAGCGTTTGCGAGAAGCTGGTTCCTTTCATGACCATCGCTTACTTGGCTGGAACCATTGCTTTGCTTGTGATTAATGCACAATATTTGATCCCCGCCATCGGAGCGATTGTAGAATGTGCATTTACGGACAAAGCGATGTTTGGTGGAGCCGTTGGCTCTGGAATTTCTGTTGCGCTTCAATACGGCATGGCTCGCGGACTTTTCTCAAACGAGTCTGGCCTTGGAACCGCGCCGATTGTTGCTTCGGCAGCAGCGACGAAGAACCCTGCACGTCAATCCTTGGTTGCAATGACTGGTGCATTTTGGTCGACTGTTGTAATTTGTGCCATTACAGGCATTGCGCTTGTTAGCAGCATGATGGCCAACCCAGAGCTTGCAGGTGCCGAAGCTCAAACTTTAACACTTCAAGCTTTCGAGCAAATCCCATATGTTGGTGGACCAATTTTAGGATTCTCACTAGCAATGTTTGCATTCTCTACAATTATTGGTTGGTCATATTATGCAAACCGTTCAATTTGTTATTTGTTTGGTCATAAAGGTGTCCAAGTTTTTATGGCGCTATACATTGTTGCTGCATTTATTGGAGGCGCTGGCTTCGGCGATGTAATTTGGGGAATTTCCGACATCACGAATGCGCTAATGGCCATTCCGAATGTTTTGGTTGTTGTTTTGCTTTCTAAACTTATTGGTAAAGAAACTCACGATTACGTTTGGGAAAATAATTTGGATAAAGCTTCGAATGATAAAGTAATTACAGTTGATCACTAAGTAATTGAGTATGATATAATCGCAGGTTAATGACTAAGAAAATTGGCATAATCGGGGGAATGGGTCCTGCAGCAGGTTGTGACTTGTACGATAAAATGCTCGCACTAACTCCTGCAAAGTGCGACCAAGAGCACATCCACGTTATTCTTGATTCCAATATAAATATTCCAGACAGGACTGACTATATAATGGACAACGAAAAGCTCAAGCTGCAAAATGGGCAAAGCACTATCAGTGGGGGCGCGCCAATTATTCCAGAAATGCTAGAGAAGCATGTTGTTCATGACCCTGTTGCTCAAAGTCCGCTTCCGGAAATTCAAAAATCTGCAAAATTGCTAGAAAGTGTTGGTTGTGATGCTTTGTCTATGCCATGCGTTACGGCTCATTACCACGAAGATGAAATTATAAATTGTGTTGACATTCCATTTATCAGTATCACCGAAGCTGTAGCCACCACGCTTTCGAACAGAAACGCTAAAAAGGCATCTATCATGGTTACCGACGGCTCACTTTGCGGGCAAATTTTTAGGCCTCATCTGGAAAAACATAATATTGAGCCTGTGTATCCTACAATGGAAGAACAAAAGCTAATCATGGATCTTATATATAAATATGTAAAGCACGGGAATCATAATAAGATTTACGAAGACTACGAAAATGTCCAAAAGATGCTAAACCATTTTCGCGAGCAAGGTGCAGATGCACATATTTTAGGTTGCACAGAAATCCCAATTGCCTTCGAATTGCTTGGCATTAACGACGAAGATATTGTTGATAGTACTCTTGAGCTTGCAAAAGCCACAGTTGAGTTTGCCACACACTAGCCCTTTATAAATCTAAATAGTTCTTGAAAAACACTTTGTTTTATGCGAGAATATCAAGCCCGCGGTTCTCGCGGGGGAGAGTGGTCGATTGGCGCAGCGGGAGCGCAGGTGCCTTACAAGCACAAGGTCGCAGGTTCGAATCCTGCATCGACCACCATTTTTAATCTAATTTAAATAATTTTAAATTTTTTTATTTTTCTTTGATTCGCATTTAATTATTTTTTATGGAAAATTTATTTTGCATGTCTTGTTTGTTAATCGCTAATTTTCTAATATAGGGCACAGCTTAGGTAACCAGCTGAAAAATGGTTGCTTCTCGCAGTAATTTGTGCTACTATATCCGGGCTATCCTGCTTCGGGTAGATAGCCAAGTAAAAGGCCCGAAGCCATTAGTCCAAGGGAGGTGAAAGATGAAGGCTTATGAGTTACTGTACTTTGTTGTTCCAACAGCGGACGACAAACCTAAAAAGATTGCACAAGAACGTGTAGAATCTACAATCAAAAAAATCAAAGGTAAAGTTGATAACATTGAAGATCAAGGTCGTAAGACTTTGGCTTATGAGATCGATGGTGCTACCGATGGTGATTACATGTTAGTAGATTTTCACAGCGATCCAGCAGGTGTTGCTGAGCTAAATCGTGTTTTGCGTTTAACTGTCGAAGTGCAAAGACACATGATTGTAAGACGAGACGACAGAGATTAATTTTAAGAGCGAAGAGTTTAGTCTTCGCCACGTATTAGAGAAAGAGGAAAAAATGAGTTTAAATAGAGTAATGGTAAGTGGAAACTTAACACGCGACCCAGAACTTCGTCAAACTGCAGGCGGAATGTCTGTTTTGAGTTTTGGTATTGCTGTTAATGACAGAAGAAAAAATTCGCAAACTGGCGAATGGGAGGATTATCCAAACTTTTTAGATTGCACTTTATTTGGCGCACGTGCTGATGGGCTTTCAAAGATTCTTACTAAAGGTTCTAAGGTTGCTATTGATGGCAAACTTCGTTGGAGCCAGTGGGAACGTGATGGCCAAAAGCGAAGCAAGGTTGAAATTATTGTTGATAGCCTTGATTTTATGAGCCAAAGAAATGGATCTCAAGCAGCAGCTGCTCCAGCTCCAGCTCCAGTAGCAGCACCAAGTCCTGCAGCTGAACCAATTGGCGCAGGTACTGTCGAGAGTGCTCCTGTTGCACAAGAGCCTGTTGAAGAGGCTGAAGCTTATGGCGAGGATATTCCGTTTTAATTTTTATTAGGAGGAAATTCTATGAGAAAAATTGAGAAGCAACCAGTGCAAATGGATTGTCCATTTTGCAAAGAAAAAATAACTTACATCGATTATAAAGATACTAAGTTGCTACGTAAGTATGTTACAGATCGTGGAAAAATTAAGCCTCGTCGTGTAACTGGACTTTGCGCTCAGCATCAAAAAGATGTAGCTAATGCTGTAAAACGTGCAAGAACAATGGCTTTGATGCCATTTGCCGTTAATGTAATTAGCAAACGCGGTGACAGGCGTCGCAGATAGGAGGTCGAGATGAAAGTTATTTTATTAAAAGAAGTAAAAGGCCGTGGCGGCGAAGGTGATGTCATCGATGTAAAAGATGGTTTTGCTAATAACTATCTTCTTAAAGAAGGTTATGCCGTAAAGGCCACAAAAGGTGCTCTTAACCAGTTAGAAGAACGTCGTGCAAACATTGAAAAGCGCGAAGAAGTTCGTCTTGCTGAAGCTAAAGAGCTACAAGAAAAGATTAATAATCTTAAATTTAAAGCTGATGTACAAATTGGCGATGAGGGCCAGCTCTTCGGTGCTGTAACCACTCAAATGATTGCCGATGGCATTAAGAAAAATGCAGGCGTTGAAATTGATAAACGACGCATTGATATTCGCAAAGCAATTAGAACTGTTGGTTTGCATAAGGCTGAAGTTACAATTTATCGTGACATTAAAGCTGAGATCAATGTTGTTGTTGGTGACGAAGATGCTGAGAAATTCCTTGAGGCTCTAAAGGCTAAGAAGGAAAAGAAATCTGCTGGTAAAGGTCCTAAGAAATCTGACAAAAAGAAAGAAGAAAAGGATGATAAAAAGCTAGAGGCTAATGAAGAAAAGAAAGATGATCAAAAGGAAGATAAACAGGAAGAAAAAGAAGAGAAAAAAGATGAGCCAGTAGAAGAGAAAAAAGAAGAAAAAGCTGAAGAAGATAAGAAAGAAGAGGAATAATCGCAATTTTGCTTAAATTTGTGGAATTGTTGATAAACTAATTTTCGTGAATAAAAAACTCATGTTTCCTTGTTAGAGGGCATGAGTTTTTTCTTTGCTCGCAAGTCGAGTGTGGAAATCGTGTGTAAAAAAATTATTTAGAAATATGGGTTGACCTTGTATTTTGCTTGTGTTAAAGTTCGCAAATGTCAAGTTCAAGGAGAAAAAGTGGCACAAATTAATGCAAATTCTATGCCGCGTAAGCATTACGAGGCTTCGGCTAATCCAGATTTTGTTGGAGAAGCTACAGAGTCTAATGCTAGCAAAATGCTTCCTCAAAATATCGAAGCGGAAAAGAGCGTTTTGTCTGCATGCATGATGAACAAGGTGGCTGTAGAAGAACTTGCTCCTAAACTTGCTCCTAAGGATTTTTATAGGCCAGCGCATCAAACTATCTATGAGGCGGTTATTGATTTATATAAACGTCACATTGATGTTGATCAAATTTCCCTGGCCGAAAATCTGCAGGGTAAAGGTCAGTTAGATGCCATTGGTGGACGAAATTACTTGATGGACTTGGCTTCTAATGAAATGTCTCTAACAAATTGGCGCACACATTCAGACATCGTCAAGAGAACTTCGGTACTTCGGGATTTAGTTTATGCATCGACTAAAATTCAGTCGCTTGCATATGACGCGCCTGATAATCTTAGCGAAGTTATTGGCGAAGCTGAGTCAACTCTTTTCGAAGTCACTGAAAAGAAGTTGTCGTCTGATTTCCGCAGTGCGAACGATTTGCTGACAGACTCATTTGCCGAGCTTCAAGATTTGTCCCAGAAAAAGGGCAAGCTAGCTGGCGTTCCTACTGGCTTTAAGGACCTAGACAACTTGTTTAATGGACTTCGCGGTGGAGATTTAATTATCATTGCTGCTCGTCCTGGTGTTGGAAAGACTTCTTTCGCACTTAATCTAGCTGTCAATGCTGCCAAGTTGGATACTCGGGTTGCATTCATGTCTCTTGAGATGGGTGCAAATCAGTTGATCCAACGTGTTTTGTGCACAGAAGCACAGCTAAATTTGAGCAAGGTTAGGTCTGGCCGAATTGCTGGTCAAGATTGAAATGCCATTGTTAGTGCATCGGGTAGTTTAAGCAATTTGCCACTTTTTATCGATGACACCCCAGGCCTTTCTATCTTCGACCTGCGAGCTAAAGCAAGGCGCGAGTTGCGGGATGTTAAAAACGGCTTAATTATTGTGGATTATTTGCAATTGATGCAGGCTCCTACCATGCGAAGAGATGGGAACCGTGCAGTTGAAGTTGCAGAAATTTCACGAGGGCTGAAGATCCTTGCTAAGGAGATGGACATCCCTGTCATCGCGCTTTCGCAGCTTTCTCGTCAGGTTGAACAGCGTGTTTACAAGGGTGTTAAGGGGCGCCCACAGTTGAGTGACTTGCGTGAATCTGGTGCAATTGAGCAAGATGCTGATATCGTCATGTTTATCGATAGAAGTATGAACCAAGAAGAGGCCGAAGCCGAGGGTAGGCCCGATTGAGGCACTGCCGTTATTGATGTTGCAAAACACCGCAATGGACCTACAAGGCTTTTGACCTTGGGTTTCCAGCCAGATTTCACTAAGTTTTCGGATTATTACAATTCTGACAAGGCTGGCGGTTATGCATATACTGCCGAAAGTCAACAAAGTGCCCCTCAAGCTGAACAATAGTCAAAATAATGTTCAAATATTAGGGTTTTTGGTATAATAGACCGACGAGAAAAGGGGAAAAAATGGAATACAACATTGAAAAAAATGATTCTAAGGTTACAGTAAGCGTCACTGGACGTATTGACACCACCACTGCCCCTCAGCTCGAAGAGGCCATTTTGCCTGAGCTAGATGGTGCCACAGAAGTTGAAATTGACTTCAAAAACTTAGAATACATTTCATCTGCTGGTCTTCGCCTTTTGCTTATGCTTCAAAAGAAAATGAATGCTGCAAATGGAACTTTCAAGATCATGAATGTAAATGATTTTGTCATGGAAGTTCTAGAGATGACTGGCTTTAAAGATATTCTAACTATCGTCTAGTTTAAGGGGTTTGATACGTGCCCCTGATTTTTGCTGCATTAGTTACTTTAGCTTTTTCGATCCTACTATATTATTTGGGTCGAAGAACTAAATTTGGTGAATTACCTTCTTGATTTAAGCAAACAATCTATGGTATTTGTTTTGGATTAGCTGCTACGTTTGCAACAGAGCTTGGCAGCTTTAATCTTATGGGGGCAGCGATTAATTGTCGTGATGCTGCGCCAATTACAGCCGGCCTTCTCTTCGGCCCATGAGCTGGTATTTTAGCTGGTATTATTGGTGCCATTGACAGATTCTACATTGCAACTCCTATATTTGGAATTGGACAATACACTCAATTTGCTTGTGCTGCCGCTACATTATTTGCTGGCATTTTTGCAGCCATATTCAAAGCGACAATTTTTCGCAAGAATCGACCTTTGGTAGTTCATGCATTTATTTTCGTATTGGTCACCGAAGTTGTACATATGGCTTTGGTTCCACTTACACATTTAGATGACCTACAAAATGCTGTTATGGTTGTTTACAACACATTCTTAGTTTTGTTGCTTGCCAACCTTATTGTTGTATTGTTTGTCTTTATAGCAACTGCTTATATGGAACAGCGTTTTAAAGGAATAAAGCTTAAGGATATCCTTTTCAATAAAGATTTCTTATTTAAAGTTGATCTTGTTCAGTCCTTCCAATTCTGGTTGCTTACAATTTTGTTTGTTGCCTTTGCCGTTTTATTCACATTGCTTGCCGGTTCTCATGAATTAAATTCGGCAATAACCAGCCAGCAACAATTTGAAAATGAACTATCGAGTATTAAAGCTTTTATTGAAAATGACGCAAAGAGATATAACGACAACATCGAACACATGGCCCTTGAATATACGGGAGATTGAACAGTAGGTGAAACCGCAATTTATCAACTTGGAACTCAAGATAATCAAGTTATTAGTAATAATCCTGTTAAGTATGATTTTATGAAGACAACCGTTGGTCGCCCAGAAAACACTTTGTATTACGAAAAAGTAGGTGACCAGGTTTATTACATTATGTATACCAATTTTGGTGATTATAAAATTTCACGCGCAATAACTGAAAAATACGAGATGTTTATCCCGCATACTATTTCTTTATCTTCAATATTTATTTTAATTATCATTTTTGGTCTTTTGATGTTTGCTGTATTTAAGTTGTTAAAACGTATGATTGCCGATAATCTTGAGCAAGTTAATGAGTCCCTTGATAAATTGGCAAAAGGTGAATTTGACGAAAAGGTTGAGGATAGTGCCGTAAGTCAGTTTTCAGAGCTTTCGCATAAAATTAATTCTACTGTTGATACCTTGAAAGACGAAATCGAAAAAGAGGCCACAAAATACAATGCCGATTTTGAAATGGCACATGAAATTCAGCTTTCGGCATTGCCTAATGTATTTCCTGCCTTCCCTGACAATCCTGAGATAGATGTCTTTGCTAGGTATCGTTCAGCGAAGGAAGTTGGTGGAGATTTCTATGATTATTATTATGTAGGCAAGAATAAGGTTTGTTTTGTTATTGCCGATGTTTCGGGTAAGGGTATTCCTGCTGCTATGTTTATGATGCGTGCGAAGTCTGCAATTCAAATGTTTGCAAGAAACACCAAAGACCCTGCAAGAACCTTGTATGAGACCAACAATTATTTGTGTGACAATAACATTGCCGATATGTTTGTAACTGCATGGGTTGGTATTTTGGATATCGAAAACGGCCACTTAAAATATGCTTCGGCAGGACATAACCCTCCAATTGTTGTGGATTCAAAAAATGGTGAAACTCATATGCTTCAATCAAAAGTTTCGCTGGTTTTGGGTGGCATGCCTAATGTTAAATATGCAAATAACGAAGGTGATTTTGACCCTGGTCAGATCCTTTTCTTATATACCGATGGCGTCCCAGAAGCAAATAACCCAGATGGTGAATTGTACGGCGAAGTTAGGTTGAACAAGTATTTATCTTCTGTTTACAATAAAGATATTAAGGAAATTTGTGATGGCGCAATGAATGAAGTAGATAAGTTTGCCGCTGGTGCCGAGCAGTTTGACGACATCACAATTTTGGCCTTAAAATACATGCGTAAATAAGTCAATTTTTTAGCTTTCATATGCCAATTTGCACTTGATTTTTTTATAAATCGTGGTAATATAATTCGTCCGCGCTTGCGGATGTTAGAAAGGACGAAAAATGAAATTACAACCTTTAAATGACAGAGTAATCGTAAAGGCTGACGAAGCCGAGGAAAAAACTGCTGGTGGTTTAATCTTAACTTCGGACAGCAAGGAAAAACCTGTTACAGGTAAAGTTGTTGCTGTTGGCGAAGGCACATTAGACGCAAATGGCAACAAAGTTCCAGTTCCAGTTAAGGCTGGCGATAAAGTATTGTACGGAAAATTCGGCGGCACTGAAGTCACAGTTGATGGCGAGGAGCTTTTGATTCTTCGTGCCGAAGACATTTACGCTGTTTTTAAATAATAAGGAGGATATGTCATGGCTAAAGATATTAAATTTGAAGAAGACGCACGTAAAGCCCTGGCTGAGGGTGTACATAAGCTTAGTGAAGCTGTTAAAGTTACACTTGGACCAAAGGGCCGTTATGTCGCTTTAGAAAAATCATATGGTGCACCAACCATTACTAATGATGGTGTTACTGTTGCTCGTGAAATTGAACTTGAGGATCCTGTCGAGAACATGGGTGCTCAAATGGTTCGCGAAGCTGCTGTTAAAACAAATGATGTTGCTGGTGACGGTACAACAACTGCTACACTTTTGGCTGACATCATTGTGAGTGAAGGTCTTCGCAATGTTGCTGCAGGTACAGATGCTCTTGCAATTCGTCGTGGAATTCAAAAAGCAACTGATGCTGTTGTTGATAAGATCAAAGCTAACTCTAAAAGTGTTTCTACTAAGGACCAAATTGCCAGCGTTGGCACCATTTCTGCTGGCGATGCTGAGATTGGTAACAGAATTGCCGAGGCTATGGAAGCTGTTGGTAAGGATGGCGCTATTAGCGTTGAGGAAAACCAAACTTCGTTCGGCATTGACATGGAAATTGTTGAAGGCATGCAATATGACCAGGGTTATTTAAGTCCTTACATGGCAACCGACACAGAAAAAATGGAAGCTGTTCTTAATAATCCTTATATTTTGATTACAGATCAAAAGATTTCTAACATTCAAGAAATGGTTAAACTTCTTGAGGAAATCATGCACTCTGGCCGTCCTTTGGTTATTATCGCCGAAGACGTCGAAGGCGAGGCTCTTGCTACTTTATTGGTTAACAAGCTTCGCGGAACTTTGAACTGTGTTGCAATTAAAGCTCCTGGCTTTGGTGACAGACGCAAGAGAATTCTTGAGGATATTGCTATTGTTACAGGCGCTAACGTAATTGATAAAGACCTTGGTATTAACTTAGCTGATGCTAATATTGAGATGCTAGGTTCTGCAAAGACTGTTCGCGTTGACAAAGATAATTTCTTGATTGTTGATGGTGCTGGTTCTAAGAGTGCTATTAAAGACCGTTGTGAAATGATCAAAGCAGAAATTGAGAGAAGTGATAGTGACTTCGACAAAGAAAAACTTACAGAGCGTTTGAGCAAACTTTCTGGTGGCGTTGCTGTTCTTCAGGTTGGCGCTGCAACCGAAAGCGAGCTAAAAGAAAAGAAATCTCGCATCGAAGATGCTCTTCAAGCTACACGTGCTGCTGTTGAAGAAGGTATTGTTGCTGGTGGTGGAGTTGCATTGTTAAATGCTGTTCCCGCTCTTGATAAGGTTAAGGGCGAAACTGCCGATGAGCAAATTGGTGTTGAGATTGTTCGCAAAGCTTTGGAGGCTCCACTTCGTTCTATTGCTGGTAATGCTGGCTTTGAAGGAAGCGTTGTTGTTGAAAAAGTTAAGGGCTTAAAAGTTGGCGAAGGTCTAAATTGCGCTAACGGCGAATATGGTGACATGATTAAGATGGGCGTTAATGACCCTGTTAAAGTTACAAGAACTGCTCTTCAAAGTGCGGTTTCTGTTGCTTCGTTAATTTTGATCACCGAAGCCACAGTTAACGACATCCCTAAAGATCCAGATCCTGCTGCTGCAGCTGCTGCAATGGCTGGTGCAGGTGGCGGCGGCATGCCAATGATGTAATGTTAGTTCTTAAGAATGTAAAAATTCTTGATGGTCATAAGACGATGAAGCCTGTCTCTGACAAGGCTATCATCGTCGATGACGAAAAAATCCAAGACATAATTGATGAGGCTGATATTCCCGAAGGTGCCGAAGCATTGGACCTTCATGGTCAATATTTGCTTCCAGGTCTTATTAATTTACACGTACACATCCCCTCTACTGGAAAACCCACCAAGAAAAAAACTGACTATAAAAAGTTAGCTTCGCTGCTTCGTTTTAGAATTGTTAAAGCTGTCATTTCGAAGATGTGTGAAAACAATGCCAAAGCACAACTTATGTCTGGTAC
>JAZUHG010000023.1:0-8065 GCA_045641605.1 Phoenicibacter sp.
TCGAGGCCGCCAGCAAGTGGGGCCAGCTTAAACCTGGCACAAAAGTCGAGCTAACTGACGCATTATTCCCTCGCTTAAAAGAGGACGAAGTCAACTTCGACATCGATTAATGGACGCAACCCGTCACACAGATTTCTACGAGAAGCGCAAGCACGGCAAGTTTCGCCTGGTTGAGACGCCCGATGTGAGCTGTGCTGTGGCGGACACACATTGCCATATTGAGATGGCCGAAGACCCTGCGTGGACCTTTGTTCGATGCGCCGTTCACAATGTTAAGTTTTTGTCTTGTGTGATTGACAGCACCGATGACGGCATGGCCGGAATGGAAAAAGTCGAAGCCGCTTACGCCGAAGCTAAAAATTTGCTGCCGGCTGGAGCTGAGCTTCCGCAATTGAAATACACCGTGGGCACGCATCCGCATCACGCAAAAGAGTGAAACGATGCGCAGGCTAAAAACCTTCGCGAGATGTTGGCCAAGTCAAACGTCACATGCCTCGGCGAGATTGGCCTGGACTACCACTACGATATGTCGCCTCGTGATGCGCAAATCAAAGTCTTCGAGGAGCAACTAAAAATCGCCGAAGACGCAGGTCTACCTGTTGCTTTGCACCTTCGTGAGGCTCACGATGACGCCCTTAAGGTTATCCAGAAGGTTGGTTGGAACTCAAAGGGCACTCTTCTTCATTGCTTCAACTTGGGCGCTGAAGAACTCAAGCCTTGAGTCGAAGCGGGTTGTTACGTCGCCATCGGCGGTGCCGTAACTTTCAAAAAGTTCGATGAGCTACGTGAAGCGGTTAAGCTCATCCCGAAAGATAGATTGTTGACCGAAACTGATGCGCCTTTCATGACGCCCGAGCCTATGCGCGGCATGGAATGTTACCCAGACCACGTGATTTTTACAGCGCAAAAACTCTTCGAAGTGTTAGGCGAGGGAGAGAGTCGCGAAACTTTCTACGCGCGAATGTATCAAAACGCCTTGGATTTGTTGGGGGATTAATGGCTGGCGAAGTCACATCTCCACTCGCAAATATCTCGCAAGCCCGCGAGGTTATTGCCGCATATAATTTGCAAGCCAAAAAATCTTTCGGGCAAAACTATCTTGTAAACGACGCAATCGTGCGCAAAACTTTGGAGCTTGCCGAAGTGAAGCCCGGTGACTTCGTAACGGAGATCGGCCCCGGCTTCGGCACCTTGACCGTCGCACTTGTTCGCGCGGGAGCCAACGTTTTAGCAGTTGAGAAGGACAAAAAAGTCATCAACGCGCTCTACGACAACCTCGAGAAATATTGCGAGGAGGGCAAGGTCAAAATTGAGGTCCTGCGTCAAGACGCGCTTCGCCTCGACTTCGGTGCCTATGAGCGTCGCGCCCCCAAGACCCCGCTCAAAATGGTTTCGGACCTTCCATATAATGTGGCCGCGCCCATCGTAATCACTTTTTTCCAGAAGCTGCCCGCGATGACCGACGCCACCGTGATGGTTCAAAAGGAAATCGCGCAACGCATGATGGCCACGCCCGGCAATAAAAATTACGGTGCCTACACGGTTAAACTTGCGATGTATGCGCGCCCGGCCGGGAGTTTTGCGGTGGGCAGGACCAATTTTATGCCGCAGCCTCGCGTCGACAGCACCGTTATTAAACTTGTTCGTCACGAAGACGTGGCCCCCAAAGTCGCAGCCAAGGCCTGCCTTGTGGCAGACGCCGCCTTCGCGCACCGCCGCAAGACCATCGCGAATTCCGTCCGCGACTTCTTTAACGAAGACACAATCATGCTCGAAAAAATCACTCGCGCATTCGACAAAGCCGGAATCGACATGTCCCGTCGCGCCGAGACCCTCAGCCCCGAAGATTATGCTATAATAGGCGCTAATCTTTAGGGAGGAATCATGGAAAATTTAAAATCTCGAGTCAAATTTAGTGCTGTAATTATTGGAATAATCGCTCTTTTCGCTGCGCTTATGCTTGTTGTCGCTTGCGCGAAGCCGGTCAAGTCGATTGGCGTTGCATGAGCCACCGAAAGCAACACGCAAAACATGACTCTGTCTTTCGAAAAGGCCAGCACCGAAGTCAAGGCCGAAGTCTTGCCGCTGGTCAAATACAACGAATTCACATACGATGACGACAAGCTTTCGGGCGACTGCATCGATCAGTACGGTATGGTCAGTTTTGCCGCTGCTGCAAAGCTTAAAGAAAAAGCATACGACAAATCAAACGTTGCCGAAGTTGTGGCCGGCCACGACGCAATTGTTTTCCCAGGTGGGGAAGACATCTCGCCTTCGTTGTACAAAACTCCTCAAGCCTATTACGATTACAGCGAAGACCCTGGCTTCAATGCTTCTCGCGACGTGTCCGACTTTATACTCATGAATTATTGCTTGGACAACAACATTAAAATCATGGGTATTTGTCGAGGTTACCAAATGTATGCTGTTGCGTCTGGTGCGGAAATGATCCAGGACCTTCCAACATATTACGCCAGCAAGGGTATCGCGTACAATAAAGAGCATCAAAAATCTGGCGAGATCAATGGCAAGGATGTTCGCGGTAATCATCCAGTTTACGTTACAGATAAAAACAGCTTTTTGTACGACTGTGTTAAAACCGATGTAATTGATAAACCTTATTCAAGCCATCACCAGGCAGTTTTAAGTGTCGACCCAGCGAAGACGAAGGTCACTGCTGTTGGACGTGTCAATGGCTTAGAAACAATCGAAGCTCTGGAGCGCGCCGACTCAGATGTATTCAGCATGTTTTTGCAGTTTCACCCCGAACATGCTCTTGCACGCTGAGTTAATGATAGCGCTGATAAAGATAGCTTCATGTCCTACGACACATCTTTGAGCTTCTTTAAATACTTCATCTCCCACATCTAAAATAATCAATTATCATATCCTTAATCTGTTATAATGATTTTTCAAGCAATTTCATTATTTTTTAAGGTAAAAGGAGTTTTTATGTTTTGTAAAAACAACAAATCAAAAATATTTCATTACAACTTAATAAAAAAATCATTTTGTTTGTTTCTTTCAATTGCTGTGGCTGGAATTATGTTGCCAAATTGTTGCTTTTCTAATTCGTTTGCCTTTGCTGACGCCAAACAAGAATCTGAAGGCATACATGAAATAGAAGAAGGAAATCTTGAAGAAGATTCGTTTAACGACGAAGAAGAGGCTAATGATGACCTTGATGAGTCTTGTCAAATTTCTGAAATTAATGATATTTTTGGAAATTCGACTAACTCAGAAGAGAGAGATGGCAACCTTCATTTTTCTACTAATACCGCTGATGGCAAGTTACCTAATGGGATTAAGGCCTATAAAAAAGATTATGCATGAGAAGAACGTCAGCTACCTCATGATGAATGAATTGGTTTTAACAATAATATAACAAAGCATGAGAATATAGGTAATTATTTATGCTGTTTGAGACATTACAACCCTGAAGGCGGGATGGGGGAAACATTTTGAGGCTTTATATTTAATACTACAAAATATAATGCTAAATGACAATATTCTTTACACGAAGAAGGACCTTATCAAGATCTAGGGGATGAAACTGTATATGTTTCAAATGCTGAATATTGATTTATGTTCTTAATTATGCCCGCCGTTTCTTTTTCAACCGACATAAATATTGCTGATCAACAAACAGAAGCTGATTTTTGTTGACAAAAATCTGGGGCATCATCTCCCTCTGTCATAGAGCTAAGCCAAACAGGCGTTTATGCTTGCGATGATACATTTAAGAAAGCAGCGGCCCCTGCAGGTTATGACGGAGGACTAAACATTGGAGGAGATATATACTGTTTTAGATTTCATAGCGAAAAATATAGTGATGTCAGATACAAGATTTTAAAATGAACATATCAAATAGGAACCGGGCAGGAAAAAGAAGTTACCGAAAATGAGGTTTCGTTTTCTAGACGCATTCAAGTTCATTTTAAGGCCTATATAGGAATAAAAGTTGGATTTTCATATGATTCCAATTTAGGCACCGTTAGTAAAGTTGGCTCAGATCCAGGAGTTGATTACGGTTATTATTCGACAGGAACAACATTTTCAGTTAACGATGATCTTGATGAAATAGTTGTAGGCGATGATACATATAAAGCCTACCCTAACGAAGCTGTTGCCGCCAGATTTGGTAATTGATCTCAAGATTCAGGAACCGTAGAAAATTCTGCAATAAACATTGCAGCTATTTTTGGTATTGGAAGAATGTTTAATTTTACAAGTAATTTAGATGACTCTTTTTCTGTATCTGGAATTAATTTTTATCGTCAACAACGCAGCGGCGACAATCCTACTATCGCTAATTTAAGATGAAATTATTTTGTTCAAGATGATTCCGATATAGCAAAATTTAGTCTAACATCTGACTATGGAGACCTTAAAGGTGGACTTAAGATTGGTGACTCTTCTTATTGGTTCTCAATCCCTAAAACTGACAATGTTGATAACTATGTTTTTGATAAATGGACATATATCAACAATTATGGTCAGGAGCTTCCTGTTGAAGAATCTCAAACATATGAATGTTTAGATAATTACCAATTTAAGGTGTATTTTAAAGTTAGAACTGATTTTGTTTCAGACAATCCAAATATTGGACTAATTAATGGGAGTGCTTCTGTTACATCTTATGCATTGGCTAATTCTGCTATAACCGTAGATTCCGAAGATAGGTCAAAGCTATATATACAGAATGGTGAAGATCCAATAACAATAGAAGCCACTACTGTTTCTGAAGAATATCAATTGTTCAAATGAAATAACATCAAGGATAACGTTGGCGCCACTTTCTTTACTATTACTGCTAATTTTGTTACGGCTCCGTCTCTTCATTTTGAAATTGACGGCGAAGGACAAGATGTAAGTCAATATCTAAATATTATCAACGATGAGACAGGACAACCCATTGATATTACAAAGCCAGTGCCTAATGTCCTTGCAGGTTCATCCTTTAATGTTGATCCCGATAATAAAATAAAAATTATCATTGGCAACCATTCGTATTCTGCAAATATATTAAATTCACACTATGTAGATTTTAGCGACGAAAACTTTGTGTGGTTTTACAACGACAAAGAAATAGGCACAGAGCCTGTTGAAATTGGGGCAGGAGACAATATCGCTCTTGTCGTTAAAGCCAAGAGAATTGATAATTTGAGCGTTTCTGGCGCAGTAAAATGTGGGGCTTCAACATTAAAAAATTCAAAGGTTAGAGCTGTTGTGTCTGTGGAAAGTACAAGCTATTCTTTATTAGCCGATGCCAAAGATGGGTCTTTCGTTTTTGAAAATATCCCTCATGATGTTAGTGTAATAATATACGCAGCTTGTCAAAATTATAATATAGGTCAAATTACTGTTGGCGTTGACGATTCTAGTAAAAGCAATCAAAATGTAAACCTCGAAGAAGAATATAGTTTTGTTCACGGGGGCATTGCTCAGTCAGTTTGGAAAGATTCTCGAGATCTAAAAACTATAAATATTTCTGGTTCTGTTTCGACTCCAGAAGACAGCAGCTATTATGTTTTCGAAGCTGGGTCCTCACTAAAATTAAAAGCTAAGTCTGGAGATAAGTTTTCGTTTGGAGCCTTAACAACAGATGACGAAACTGGAGTCAATATTAAAATAGGGAATCAAGAAAAATATTTTAATTGTTACACAGACGCAACTCTTACAGCTAGCGATATCTCTGATGAATATGTAACAATTAGTTTTATTAGCCAGACCAAACTTGACTTTATTACTGTTAATGCGGCTGATAGGGTAATAACTTTTGCTGTTTCGCATGCAGAAGGTTCTCAAGCTGGTGGTAGTTTTAGTGTTACTTCGGTTACTGTTCCCGGTATGGGAGCAACATGTTCTGTTAATCCAGGTAAAACTTCCGAATTAAAATTTTCTAATGGCGTAACAGTAACGGCTGCCGCAGACGATAATTCAATATATAGGAGATGAAACGTAGAGGGAACATATAATCTTGTTGAAGACGAAGTGATAACTGCACAATTTGTCCAAAAATTCGTTACTTTAAAACTAGATAAAGGTCAGTCTCCGGTCGAAGCGGATGTTTGCCCCTCTGACTTTACGATACCTATCGATTCGGTATTTTCACAACAAAGAACTTCTTTATCAAGCGGAATTGCAAAATTTACTATAGGTGAACAGGCAAAGGAAGCAGAGATAAAAATTACTGATAGCTCGAAAATTATAAAATATAAATTTAATGAATCAGTTTTTGTGCAACCAAAATATACATTAATTAACGAAAGTAATTATCCTGATATTGAAAAAAATGGGTTTAAGCTAGTTTATCAAATTCAAGAGAAAGACCCAATAATTGTAACGCTGGACTTAGGTGAAGGATCGCCTGCAGAAGGATTTTCTCCTACTCCTGTACCGTTAGAAATTGGCGGAGCGGGTAGTGACGGAAAATGAAGCTACGATGCACAAAAGCATGAATGAACTAACTCTTTCTACGAAGAATACCCAATAGATGGAGACACTGGAGTATTAATTTATTTACCTAATAACGAAACTAATATTACTAAACACGACGGATTCTTTACAGGTCAGTGAGACGGAGCTACAGAAGGTTTACTAACTAAAGACACTTCAGTATGAACAGCTCTTTATGATGACGCTATTCATATTTCTGGAAAAGTTTCCAACACAGCATCTACGTTGCTTACTGATGTCAATATTAATATCTTCGCAACCGATCAATCTTATATTGATCCATATAGTCAAACGTTATTCACAACAAGCGATGATAAGGGAAGCTATGACTTTAAAGTATATTCTAATAAAAGCTACATGCTAGATGCTGGTGACAAAGACCATATTATTTGCTTTGAAGAAACAGAAAATCTTACGGCTGATACAGTAGTTAATTTTACGTTAGAAAATGGTTACACATGACTTCCTCTTGAAGATGATTATACAAACAACACTTGACGTTCGCATTATTCAAATGATGTTATTTTGACATGCGAATCTGGTTCTATAAGCGAAAACAAATTTGTTTTGCCAGAGTCTCAATTATTGTCATATCCTAATTCTGGTATAAAGCATGTAGGAGACAAGTTTGATATTTATGCAACTGGGGCTGTGTCTGCAACAGTAAACAATGGATTTGATGAAAACCTTACGTTTTCATCAGACAAACTAGAATATACAATTTGAAATACAGCTCAGGGTTTTAGCATTAAGCCTAATGCAGATGATTTGAAAATTTCAAAAATAGATTTTCACTTAGAAAATGATAACTATGTTTCATATGGAGGCATAGTTAAAGACAGTCAAACACAAAATCCTATTAGCGATGTTCAAGTTAAATATTCTTCTTCGGTTATGAATCAAACTATCGAAACCACAACAAACGAAAACGGAGGATTTTATATTATTTGTAAAGGTTCACTTGTTGGTAGTGTAACGCTTGTTAAGGATCATTATTTAGATATTAAAAACGATGTTAACATAACCACTGGATCGGTTTCTGTTGTTGAAGATCTTGAAGAGGCCATACATATTTCAGGGAAAGTTTTCCAGCAAAAGCCTGGTACTACAGAATATGTTCCTGCAGAAAACGTTACGGTAACTTTTAGTGACCAAAGTTTAATTTCATGGCCTGTTAGTACCTCTTCGGATGGATCTTATCTCTTAAAGGTAAAAAAGGGTTCTACAGGTTCTGTCTTGTATTACAAGGCTGGTTATGCGGAAGATGGCAGATCATTTTCTTCTCCATTAAGTTCGGATAAGAGTATTGAGGATGTTTTCTTGTATCTTGCTGGAGCAACAGTGTCAATTTCCGCTTTAGATCAGGAAGCGCATGATCATTTTATCGTTGATTTTTATGAAAATGACATTAAATATTTATCGAAAAACTATGATTCTACAGAACCTACTGTATTTGCTCTAGATGGAAAATTTAGTAGTGGCTACGACAATAAAGGTAATCATATTTTGGAATATGATTTTCCTGATACTAATTTCCATATTACAATGACCCCAATTGCTAAGAAGGATTATTGTTTTTGGTCATGAAGCTATTTAGATCCAGACA
>JAZUHG010000024.1:0-16159 GCA_045641605.1 Phoenicibacter sp.
CGCTGGCAAAACGTACATAAGCAACCTGATCGATCTTTGCCAGGCGCGAAAGAACCATCTCGCCTATCTCGTCAGATTTAATTTCGCTGACTCCATTATTATGAAGCTCAGTAGAAATCTCCTCAATTAAGCCCTCAATAACTTTGGCGTCCACAGGCCTTTTGGCGCATGAAATTAGAACGCCTCTAAATAACTTATCTGGATCGAAAGTCTCGGCTGAGCCGCTTCGTTTTATAACAACAATAGGCTTTTCTTCCATACGTTCATATGTAGTGAAACGATGCTTGCACTTAAGACATTCTCGCCTACGCCTAATAGACGAAATATCATCGGTTGGTCTAGAATCAACAACACTTGAGTCTTCGAAACCACATTTTGGACAACGCATTTTTCTCCCCTTTTCTACATATTGTGTAGTTATCAATATTGGAGGGTCATTTTAGCACATATTTAACACAAAATATAGATATTATGTTCATTTTTTTGAATGAAAATTAATTGCACAAATGTTTGGTAAAGTGCTAATATAAGGCCCCCATGAATAAAAAGCAAACCTTATATACCGCGAAAGCTACTGCTAACTGTCAAGAAATCTTGCAGATTATCAAAGACTTTATTGCCGATCATGATTACAGTCCAACTGCACGAGACATCATGAAGCGCACGAAGTTGAAGTCCGTATCTTCGGTTCATGCTTACATAATTGAGCTTGAGAACAAGGGTTTAATCACTCGCGAGAATAACAAGTCTCGCTCTATCAAGCTTAGCGGTGCTGCTGGAACTTCCCCAAAAGTTGATTTGCCTATTGTTGGCGAAGTCGCCGCGGGCTTTCCTATTTTAGCTGAGGAGAATATTACCGAGAATGTTACACTTCCGGCTGATCTCGCAGGTCGTGGCAACTTTATTTTAACTGTTCGTGGAAACTCGATGATTGATGCAGGCATCTTCGATGGCGACAAGGTTATCGTTCGCCAACAAAAGACTATCAAAAATGGCGAGATTGCCGTTGTTCTTATGGGCAACGAAGCCACAGTCATACGCTTCTATAAAGAAAAAGGCCACTTTAGGTTACAACCCGAGAATAAACGTATGAAAGCAATGATTGTTGACGAATGTGAACTTTGCGGTAAAGTTATTGGTCTTTATCGCAGCATAAAATAACTTCCCTAACAGCCTCTTCGGGGGCTATTTTTTCATAGTCAATCCAGTTAATGCGAGTATCTTTATTAAACCAAGTACGCTGACGTTTTGCGTATTGTTTGGTTGCTGTTTTGATTTGCTCTATGGCTTCGTCTAAGGAGCATTCGCCATCTAAATAAGAAACAATTTCTTTATAACCAATCGCGCTAGCAGCAGTCAAGGCCTCGCGATAATTATCATCTAGAAGTTGTTTGACTTCATCAACCAAGCCAGCTTCAATCATTTTATCTACACGAGCATCTATTCTTGAGCGAAGAGTATCTGGGCTTACCTTTAGACCGAAAAATTTTGCAGGATAAACTTGTTTGATCTCTGCTAAATTTTCTTTTTGCTCATGATAGCTTTTACCTTCTTCTAAAAGTTCAAGTGCACGAACAACTCGCACAACGTTGTTCTCGTGAATTAGCTCTGCGCTCTTTGGGTCTTTTGAATTGAGTATTTCTCACAATTCATGCGGGCCCTTTTCTTCGGCGATTTGCATGTACTTTTCACGTATAGGATTTTGGGTCTGCTCCCCTGCTGGAAAGTCATAATCGTCAATTACAGATCTTACATAAAAGCCTGTTCCGCCGCATAAAATTGGCCTCTTACCTCGGCTTTTGATGTCTTCTATGCAGCTACGTGCATATTTTTGGAACAAGGCTACAGAATAAGCTTCGTCTGGATTTACGATATCTAGGCCCCAATGAGCAACAAGTTTTTCTTCCTCACGAATTTTGCCCGTACCAATATTCATACCCTTGTAAATTTGCATAGAATCGGCACTAATAACTTCGCCGTCAATTTTTGAAGCGAGCAAATTGGCAACATCGCTTTTCCCCGAAGCCGTAGGCCCAACAATAACTATTATTTCGTCTTGCTTAGGCAAGCTCTCCCCTTAAATATCAAGTCTTGGCTTCTGTAATTTTTACCGGCAAGATCTCTCCAGTATAATCCGAAGACTTTTTGCCAGCAGGAAGATTAACATGAACAGTTTGGTTCTTCGGAGTTTTTCCTACTAAAACTTTATCATCTTTTTTAGAACTTCCTTCAAATAAAACATCCATGTTTGTATTTAAGTCTTGTTGGTTTAGCTCATAAGCTTTATCGGCAACAAGATCAACCAACTTATCAAAACGTTCCTGAATTACTTCCTTAGGCGTGTCGTCTTTGATCTTGGCCGCAGGAGTGCCTTCGCGTCTCGAATATATAAAGGTAAATACCTGGTGGTAGCCTACCTTTTTGACCAGATCATAGGTAGCATTAAAGTCTTCTTCGGTCTCGCCCGGGAATCCTACAATTATATCCGTCGACAAAGAGATATCTGGACGGGCGTCTCTTAACTTATCAATCAACTCTAAATAATGCTTAGAGTTATACTTTCTATTCATCTCTTTTAAAACTCTGTCGCTTCCCGACTGCACTGGCAAATGAAGTGCGGGTTGTAAGGTCTTCAAACTACCGAAGGCGCGGATTACCTCATCCGTTATGTCTTTTGGATGACTTGTGGCAAATCGCAGGCGATCAAAACCAAGCTCGTCAATTTTGCATAGCAAATCATAAAACTTTGGCTCTCCATAAAGATCTCGGCCGTAAGAATTTACATTTTGGCCAAGAAGAGTCAGTTCTTTTACGCCTTCTTTTTTATAAGTTTTGGCCTCATCGACAATGCTGTCAATTTCTCTAGACTTTTCACGTCCGCGAACATAAGGGACAATGCAGTACGAACAAAAATTATTGCAACCAATTGTGATTGGTAATCAGGCAGCTCAAAAGCTCTCTCTATGTGTTGGGAGATCTGTCGGGAAGCCTTCGGAGGCATCCAAAACCTCAACTACCTTATTGTTTTTGTTTACAGCTTCTTCGATAAGTGCTGGTAGATGACCAATATTATGCGTTCCGAAGACAACATCGACGTTTGGAACAATTTCTTTTAGTTTGTCAGCATCACGCTGGCCTACGCATCCGCCAATTGCCAATACCCTATCTTTTAGTGGCGAATCTTTTCGCAATGGAACATTTTTTATAGAACTGGCTTGACCGTAAAGGCGAACGTCAGCTGCTTCGCGGACACAACAAGTCATATAAATTACAAGGTCGCAGTCTTTAATTTCATCAACACTTGTTGCTCCCAAAGATTCAAGCATGCCACAAATCCTCTCGCTGTCATGCTTATTCATTTGACAGCCAAAGGTAACAATATGAAAATTGATATCTTGAAAATTGAAGGACATGGCTCCCCTTGAATTATTTTTTAGAAGCCATTACCTTAAATCTGATTGCTGTTCTGGTCTCTTCATTAATCGAAATAGTTGCAAAAGCTGGTACGATGCTGATTTCTACACCTACAGGTGATAAAAATCCGCGAGATATCGCAACAGACTTAACAGCTTGATTAACCGCTGCAGCGCCAACTGATTGGATTTCGACTTCGTTGCCATCCTTGATTAAACCAGCAATGGCTCCCGCAACGTTTGCGGGCGAAGACTTTGAAGATACTTTTAATAATACAGTTTCCATTTTTTTGTTCCATTTGTCGTTTTACTATTGCAATAATTAAGCTTCAGTAATGTTTTTATAGTTTCATAATTATTGGGAGCCGTATTATAGCATATGAGGGCGATTTCGAATATGTATTTCTTCAACGGCTTCGCGGTATACCAAAGTGCATTCGCCTGCTATAAATAGGCGCTGCAGGGGTTTCGAAATATCATATTCGAAATCGCCCTCTAAGAGTCTTCCCTTGTGTCAAAGGATACAGATATTTTAGAGCCTTTAATAAAAACTTTAGGATCTATATTTTTATCAAGATAATATTTATCTGAGATATTAGCGAAGGCTTCGCAGACTGCGGAAGCTAATGCTTCCTTGTCGGAAGCATCAAGCTTCAAGGACTTCGTCTTGGGTTTAGAACGATATACCGAAGTAACATTAGAGATGTTGAGAGCGTTTCCGTTGACGCCCTTACGGGCGATTCTTTCGAGTAAGCTTGATTGTGGCGAAATATCGCCGTCCATGATGCGACGAGCTGTGCGTTTAGAAAGCGAAATGCCAATTTCGGCAGCATATTTTTTAAAGTCATGAACGTCTGAGGAGTATGACAGCAAGTTGACCAATTTTGTCTTGTTGTCTGGTTCGTTAAAGACGGCTTTTACATTTAGGTTTTCGCTCTTTTGGTTATAAAGAGTTGCGGCGATCTCCACAGGGCTGCCTATGTAAACATTAACGCTGTCGCGAGATTCAACTGCGAATTCACAAGCAGTTCTTAATATGTTTTTAGGACCACGAACAACAAGTTCGGAATTCTCGTTAACATAAAATTCTGGAAAGCTTGATTGGTCGCGCTTCTCGCCTATCTTCTTCGTGTCGCATTTTACGGCGATTGCGCAACCTAGCTTGTTGTTAGAATTAACAACGTGCGCGTCTTCGGTGTTTTCTTTAATAGAGTAAAGTGCCATGCCACGACCATGAACCCCCCAGCTATCCATAGACATTGAGTCTAACTTAGATGTTACATAAGGCTCAAATATCGTCTTGTGATGGGTCTGAGGAACGCCACATCCATCATCAATAATCAACAGATGGCGAAAGTTTTCTTCGGTGTTTGTAGCAAGATAAATGTTTTTTGCCCCTGCGTCACGAGAGTTGCGAAGAAGTTCGATTGTTGCGTCCTCAACGCAGCGGATGTCTTGTTGGGCCTGACGCCTTTGGGCTTCGCTGGCGCGAAGACGAACATAGCCATCCCCTAGGTCTTTAGCAACCCGAAGATGGCTAGTTTCAGCTACTTTATCGACAAATTTCTTTAGATCTTTATCGTTTGTTTGAGACATAAAGCTATTTTGCTAAGCCTTCGGCTCTTGTTTCGCGAATTACAACTACTTTGACCTGACCAGGATATTGAATGTCCTTTTCGATCTTAGCAGCGATATCATGAGCCATGACAGTTGCTTTGTCTTCGTCAACAACTTCTGGCTTTACCATTACGCGAAGCTCACGACCAGCTTGGATAGCGAATGTTTTCTCTACGCCTTCTTGCTGGTTAGCAATAGCTTCAATCTCTTCTAAACGCTTAATATAATTTTCTAAAGACTCTCTTCTAGAACCTGGACGCGAAGCAGAAATCGCATCTGCCGACTGTACCAAGACGTCTAGTAAAGTTGTCATTTCAATGTCATTGTGGTGAGCATGAATTGCGTGAACAATCTCATCCTTCTCGCCTGCTTTATGAGCAAGGTCAGCACCAATGACGGCGTGTGAGCCTTCAACTTCGTGATCGATTGCTTTACCAATATCATGAAGTAAGCCAGCTCTCTTAGCGTCTGCAGGGTCAAGGCCAAGCTCAGTAGCCATAATTCCTGCCAAATAAGCAACTTCCAAAGAGTGCTTTAAAACGCTTTGGCCATAAGAGGTTCTGTACTCAAGGCGACCAATGGTTTCAATTAGCTCTGGGGCTAAATTATGAATGCCAGTCTCAAAAACCGCATTATTTCCAGCTTCTTGAACACGCTGATTAACCTCTTTAGATACTTTCTTATAAACTTCCTCAATACGTGCTGGCTGGATTCTTCCATCGGCAATAAGCTTCTTGAGTGTAACCGCAGCGATTTCTCTTCTAACAGGGTCAAAACTCGAAACAGTTACGGTCTCTGGCGAATCGTCGATGATAAGGTTCGTGCCTGTAATTTGCTCAAATGAGCGGATGTTACGGCCTTCGCGACCAATGATTCGACCTTTTACTTCGTCAGATGGGATCTGAATGGTTGTAACTGTAACCTCTGAAACGTGATCTGAAGCGCAACGCTGGATTGCTAAGCTGATTATCTCACGAGCTTTTTTGTCAGACTCAAGCTTAGTTTGCTCTTCAGCCTGCTTAATGATGTGAGCAGACTTTGCAGTTACTTCGTCTTTTAAGTTGGCTAAAAGTTCTTTTTTTGCCTCTTCGGCAGTCATGCCACTAACATGTTCAAGTTGCTGATTGATTCGTTTTTCGGAATCGGCAATCTTGTCTTCCCTTTGATCTAATTCAACCTGGAAACTTGTCAAGTGGTCTTCTCTTTCGTCAAGAGATTCTGACCTTTTGTCCAAACTTGCTTCACGTTGATTGTTGCGATTCTCACCTGCTCTAATCTCTTGAAGCTTCTCTTTGTTTTCTTCTTCGACTTCTTGTTTAATTTTAATTTTTTCGTCTTTTGCCTCTAATTTAGCTTTGTTTACAATAGCTTCTGCATCGTTTTTTGCCTTGTCTAAAACATTCTGAGCTTTATCAGCAGCACTTTGTGCTGTTTGGTTTAATGCTTTTTTAGAAATGAGGGCTCCAGCAGCACCTCCTATTGCTAAGGCAACAACAACACCAATAATAATACCTATAATTTCCATATCTAACCTCCAATATTCAGTGTTTAATCTTCATTTATAGATTTATTATTTCAATGTGCAAAATCATATATTCTGCGGTTAGATATTATAGCAAAATACTTTGACAAAAATTCTTGTTTTGGCTATTGTTGCGAGGCCAACAAATCCTTGACAACTTTTATTGAAAGCCCTGCCGAAAATCCACGATTTACCAACTTCTTGACTAAAGATTCAAATTGGTTTTTTGAGCTTGATGGATGTCTTTCTAAAAAACCGTAAGCAATTTGATACTCCTTAGCACTTGCCTCATTTAATGTGTCCATAACTGCGGGCATCGATTCATAATCTATCTTCATCATGGTAAGCTGACGTTTAACCCCCTCAACTCCTTTTGCACATTGGGTTTTGCAAAAGGCATAGAGCTCAGCGTATCTCTCGTCGTTAACAATGTCGTATTTTTTAGCTTTGGCTAAAGCTTCTTCGAAGACAGCTTCGTCAAACTTTTCACGGTTAACAAGTCTTTGACGAAGCTCTTCTTCGCAACGTTCACGATAGTTTGATAGGATTATAATTCGACGAAAGCAGCTATTTAGCTCGCTTTTTGACGTCATCTTTCTTATCTTCAGTCTTAGGCTCTTCTTTTTTAGTTTTGCTGGAAGTAGCATCTGGGAAGCCAAAAGTAGTTCTAACCTTCTTTTCGATCTCTTCACGAAGCTTATGATTTGTCCTTAAGGTGTCTTTAGCGGCTTCTCTTCCCTGGCCTAATTTTTCTTCGTTATAGGTATATCAAGCACCGCTCTTGACTATAATTCCAGAGTCCGCAGCCATATCTAAGATACAGCCTTCCTTAGAAACACCTTCGCCAAACATTAAATCAAATTCGGCTTGCCTAAATGGAGGAGCAACTTTATTTTTAACAACCTTAACGCGAACTCTGCTTCCGATGGCATCGTTGCCTTCTTTAATCCACTCAAACCTGCGAATATCCAGCCTTACCGAAGCCGAGAACTTCAACGCCCTGCCACCAGGAGTTGTTTCTGGGCTGCCAAACATCACACCAATTTTTTCACGAAGTTGATTAATGAAAATACATGTAGTGTTGGATTCTGCAACAGAAACAGTTAGCTTTCTTAAAGCGTGAGACATTAATCTTGCAAGAGAGCCTACGCCAACTTCACCCATCTCGCCTTCTATCTCGCTTCTTGGAACAAGTGCAGCAACAGAGTCAATTACAACAACAGAAATAGACTTACTACGAACTAACATATCGCAAATCTCAAGTCCTTGCTCACCTGTGTCAGGTTGAGAAATTAATAAGTTGTCAACGTCAACACCAAGTTTAGCGGCGTATACAGGGTCTAGAGCATGTTCTGCATCAATATAAGCTGCAATGCCGCCTTGGGCTTGAGCTTCGGCAACAATTTGTAGACCCAGAGTAGTTTTGCCGCTAGACTCAGGTCCGAAAATTTCAACAATTCTGCCGCGAGGAACTCCGCCAATTCCAAGAGCAGCATCGAGCGACAAAGCACCCGTAGGTATTACTCCCATATCAAAAGTTGTTGAGCCTTCGCCCATCTTCATTATGGAGCCTTTACCAAATTTTTTAATGATTTGATCGGTGGTAGATTTTAAAAGTTCTTCTTTTTTCTCTTCCATCCTTATTTCTCCCTTCGTATAAACAATTTACATTTCCTATAGCTAGCTTATATAGGAAGGCGAATAGTATTAAAAATTGCTTATACTTTCAAGTAAATTTCGCAATTAATTATAATTCATTACCAGCGGTTTTTTATTAAAAAATCTTGATAAAAAAATTAAAAATAATAAAAAATATTAAAGCTCAGATAAAAGAGTTTTATAAATTTCTAAAGCTTTTTCAACGCTTTGCTTACGAATCTCTTCCCTAGAACCTTTGAATTTATACATCTTTGCGCGTACATCATTTTTGTTTGCGAAGCCAATCCAAACGGTTCCGACTTCTGTATCGAACTCATCTTTGTTAGGTCCTGCAATGCCAGTCGTGCTTATAGCAAGATCGCAATTCAACTTGGCCACTGCGCCTTCGGCCATTTTTTTAGCGCAAGTTTCATTAACAGCTCCGTAATTTTTTAGATGGATTGGATCCACGCCAAGAATCTTTTCCTTAACGTGATACATATAGCTAACAATTCCCCCGGCAAAAACTTTACTTGAGCCAGAAACGCTTGTAAGAGTCGAAGCCACAAGGCCGCCAGTTAAGCTTTCGGCACAACCCAGTTTGACGTCTTTTTGAGCAGCAAGTTTTATAACCTCAGGTGCAATATTCGAGCCTGAAGCGTCTTCGTTAAAGACTTCCCTAGCGTTGTAAATATAATCAACCATCGAAACAATTGTAAGAATGAGCGCGATAATCATGACGATTCACGCAATAATATAGAGAGGGTTTGCGATATCTTGAGCGCCAGAAGAAGCCAAAGATTCTTTTAAAATAAACAAGACAATCGCAACAAGCTGAGTTACGGTCTTCGCCTTTCCGTACCAACTAGCAGCAATAACCATACCTTTAGATGCGGCAAGCATCCTGACGCCAGAGACTATAAACTCACGCATCAAAATAATCAAGACAACCCATGTTGGCAAAACATGAAGCTCAACCAAGCAAATCAAAGCAGCGAAGACAAGGATCTTATCCGCCAGCGGGTCCATAAATTTACCGAAGTTAGTGATTTGATTGTTCTTTCTTGCGAGGTAGCCATCGACGCTGTCGGTCAAAGACAAAATGACAAAGATAACTAAAGCAACCCAGGGCTTAATATAATCCAGCGCGCCACTACCATCAATCCATGATGGCCATGGAGATAATAGAGCGGCAACAAATATTGGCACAAACAAAATCCTGATAACGGTAACAACATTTGCGCTGGTCCAAAGAGTATTTTTTGTATTATTTTCCATCTTGTACAACTCCCAATAAATCGTATCCTTGAGCTTCAACTATTTTAACACGTACAAAACTGCCAGGCTTGACATTTTTATGTTCACTATGCTCCCCGATAAGTATAAGGCCATCAACGTCTGGAGCTTGAAAGTAAGCGCGCCCAAAAAATTGGCCTTCTTCTTCGCCCTCGATCAAAACATCGAAGACGTGGCCAACCTTGTCTTCGGCCTTAGCTAAGCTTATCTCGTCACAAATTTCCCTAATCTCATTTGCGCGACTATACTTATCAGCTTTTGAAACCTGCCCCTCCATCTTTGCGGCGCGGGTGCCTTCTTCGGCAGAATACTCAAAGCAACCAACATAATCAAAAGCCATATCATTTAAAAACTCGTAAAGCTCTTCGTGGGCCTCATCAGTCTCGCCTGGGTAGCCAGACATAACGGTAGTTCTTAAAATAATGTCTGGAACTGCATTTTTAAGCTTTTTAACAGTGGTCATAATTGAACTTTTATTTGTGTTTCGACCCATAGATTTAAGCAGGGTGTCTTTGCAATGCTGGATGGGCATATCAATATATCTAACAAGATTACTGTGGAGCTTAAAGCAATCTATAAGAGAGTCGTTAATAGTCTCGGGGTAAACATACAGCAAGCGAAACTTGGTTTGGCTAAATTTTGGACATAACTCATTGAGTAAATTAGCCAAGTTTGAACCAATATCACTTCCCCACAAACCGCAATCTTGAGCAACCAAAACAATCTCTTTAGCGCCCTTGCTCACAGCAGCAGAAACATCCTCTTTAATCACGTCAACACTTTCGGACTTATACTTGCCTCGAATGTATGGGATGGTGCAATATGAGCAACGTCTGTTGCATCCGTCAGAAATCTTAACATATTCAAAAGCTACCGAAGACGCAGCCTCAGTGATCTTTTTGACGCTAGAGGCTTCAGCTCCAAGAGACTTTAAAACATTACAAATATCGCCTTCGTCTTTGCAAGCAACAAAAGCATCTGCTTCTGGCATGGATTTTTTAAGCTCGTCCTTATACCTAGAAACTAAACAGCCACAAACAACAATCTTTTTGTCTTTGTAATAATTTTTATATTCGAAAAAGGTGTCGATGCTTTCTTGAGTTGCTAGCTCAATAAAGGCGCATGTATTTAAGATAATAAAGCCGGCATCCTTGGCTTCGTCAACCACAACAAAACCATTGCGATTAAGCAAGTCGACCATTTTTGATGTGTCTACCTGGTTCTTCGCACATCCTAAAGTGTCAAAAAATACTTTATTGTTCATGGTTTAACTAGAAACTTTATGCTTTTGCTTTCAAGCAGTTAGCCAAGAATTAAAATCAACTGTGTATGTATAGACGCCTTTGCCCTTTTCGTCTTTGGGTTGAACAAGCTCGTCGCCTACATAAAGTTCAACGCCATCTGGTCTTGAAGTAACAACCTTTAATGTGTCAGTAACCTTAAATGAATTGGTCTCGCCCGGTTTAAGCTCTCGGGCCAAGGTGGGACGAGTGTTGGCACCTTCGTAAATTTCCATATAGACAGTCATGCCATCTTTAACTTTGTATTTAAACTCAACTTCTTTTGGAACGGCCTGTGCCTCTTCTTCGGAGCCTTCTTCATTAGTGTTGGGGTTTTCGACATCAGAAATTCCAACAACGTTTAGCTTTGAAACATCGGTCCTGTCATTCTCGTTAGCCTTACCCACAAAAAAGAAAATCAAAATGAGTAAAATAATTAAAACAACAACAGCGCCGGCAACAATAGGAACAAGCATCCTGTTTTGAGCAGCGCTGTTACCACCTCTATTGGTGCCATAAAAACTTCCCATAAAGCCATAATTTAGCTTCCTGGTCTTTTCCTGTCCAAAAGAATTTGGATTTTCCTTCTCGGACAAAGTATAGGAATCGTTTCTAGAAATCTTATGCCTGCGAGACATGTTCTTACGCTGCCTTGAGGCAAGACGCTCCCTGGCACTATTGTAATTGTCTCCATTTAAAAGATCATTGCTTGTAGAAGCCTTAGATACATATTCTGGCATTTTATATGTTGGGGCCTCTGCGATATCTTGATCCTTACGGGCCCTTGGAGTGTTTTTGTATTTTTTGCCATAAACATGCATTGTTCTTGGAGGAATCGATCCTGCTGTAAGAACTGTATCAGTGGTAGCAGAATCTTTTTTGCGACGTTTAGCCTCCTCAATTTGCTGCCTTGGAGTCTTAAAGCCCTTATGTGTCGAAATTACCGGGGCCTTTGGAACCCTCTTTTTATTCTCGTCGGTAATATCTTGAGCGGACTTTCTCTTTTTTCCAATCTGAAAAGAATACTCCGCATCCAAAAACATCTCTGTAACCTTATTGGCATCAAGACCAAGAAGCCTTGCGTAAGACTTAATCATGTTTCTTGAATAACCTTGAGGTGGGATTTTACTAAAATCGCCACTCTCGATAGCCTGAAGGATATCTTCGCGAACATGAAGGTCTTTAGAGACCTCGTCTAGACTAATGCCGTGCCTCTCACGAGTTTTACGAAGCAGCTCAGCATAAGAATCTGGATTTGATCCTTGAAAGCCTTGAGTTATATTTCGTCTATTTATGGCCATAAAACTTGCTAAATTATATAGTTTTTACACTCTTAAATCAAACAAAGACTACTCTATGTCCTCCTCAATTAGCTCTTTGCTATCGAAGCCCTTCTTGTCTTCGGTTTTCGTGTCTGCCTCTTCTATATCTTCTTCGATCAAGTCAAGTTCTTCTTTGTCGTCTTTATCTTCTTTCTTTTCATCCTTCTTAGGTTCTTCCTTGGCTTCTTCCTTAGGTTCTTCTTCTACAGCCGGCTCCTCTTCAATTACAACGGTCTTTTTAGGTTCCGAAGACCCAGTCTCCAATGCTTTAATTTGCTCGAGCTCTGAAGCATCAACCATAACTTCACGTGGCTTAGATCCATTTTGAGGTCCTACAATTCCCTTTTCTTCGAGCATATCCATAATTCTACCAGCACGAGCATAACCAATCTTAAACCTGCGTTGCAAGCTTGAGGTTGAACCATGTTGTGCATTTACAATCATTTCAGCCGCTTCCCAGAACAATGAATCGTCGTCGCCAGTGGCACCAGAAGCATAATTGCCATTACCGCCTTCGCCTACTGCGATAAGCGATGTCTTAAGGATGTCGTCGTGATACTCTGGCTCGCCTTGCTCTTTGAGGTGTTTTACAATCGCGAAGATCTCATCTTCGGTGACAAAACAACCTTGAACGCGAAGAGGTTTGCTAAACTCAGGCTTGCTGAATAGCAAATCGCCCAAACCAATCAAGCTCTCGGCGCCACCAGTGTCAAGAATAACCCTTGAATCAATTCCGCTTGCAACGTTAAACGCGATGCGGCTTGTTATATTTGCCTTAATAAGACCAGTTACAACATTTGTAGAAGGGCGCTGTGTTGCAACAATCAAATGAATTCCAGCAGCACGAGCAAGTTGAGCTATCCTAGAAATCGAGAATTCAACTTCCTTGCCAACCGCCATCATAAGGTCAGCCAGCTCATCGATAACAATAACAATATATGGAAGCTCTTCAAGTCCAAGCTCTTCCCTCTTCGAATCCGACATTTTTTGAACCTTGGCATTGTATGCGTCAATGTTGCGAACTTTTTGCTCGCTGAAAGTCTTTAGCCTTGCTTCCATCTCTGCAACACCCCAAGAAAGCGCACTAGCTGCCTCTTTGGGCTCTGTAACTACAGGCACATAGAGATGCGGAATGCCATTGTACGGGGTAAATTCAACGCGTTTTGGATCAATCAAAATAAGTCTAACCTCCGAAGGCGTGGCTCTCATGAGAATTGAAGTGATCATTGCATTGATAGAAACAGACTTACCAGAACCAGTTGTACCACCAATTAACAAATGAGGCATGCTTGCAAGGTTGGCAACAATCGAGTTACCTTCGACATCCTTACCAATCGCCATTTGAAGCGGACCCTTTTTAGCATCTTTGAGAACATCGCTAAGCAAAACTGTCTCCCTGTCATCGTTAGGGATTTCAATTCCAACATAAGTTGTGCCTGGAATTGGAGCGAATACGCGAACACCCGGAGCTGCAAGCGCCAATGCGATGTCGTCATTAAGAGCGGTAATTCTGCTTACCCTAACACCTGCTGGAAGGTCTACCTTGAATAAGGTTACGGTAGGCCCTGGAACCCAGCCAACAACATTAGCTTTAATGCCAAACTCCTCTAATGTAACTTTAAGCTTTTCTGCTTTGGCTTTTAGGCTGTCTTCGGATTGTTGAACGCCAGAGCCACTTGACTTCTTAAGAATATCAAAGCTTGGAAGGACAAAACCAGCCATAGGCTTTGGGGCGCTTGCTGGTTTTTTGCTGCTAAGGACTTCGGTCTTTTTAGGCTCTTCCTCAACCTTAGGAGCTTTCTTTTCGGCCTTAGGTTTAGCTTCGTCGCCACCGATTTGGCGAGTTTTGTTAGGTTCATAATCGAATTCTGGCTTTTCGCCATCTTTGTTTTTAAAGCCAAGAATTCTAGTTTTTAAGCCAGGCTTCTTGCCTGTATTGGCAGCAATTGCCTTTGTCTTTTGGTCGTCATTGTTCATAAGAACAGTCTCGACTGCTGCTTGTTCTTTGGCTTCATCGCTCATGGCCGCAGCTGCTTCTTCGGCCTTTGCTGCGGCTTTAAGGCGCTTTTTTTCTTCATGTTCACGTTCTATATCTTCCCTACGCTCATTGATCCTGCTTACAATCTTTGTAATGGAAAGACCAATAACAATCATGCCAGCAACAATCAAGGCGATCATCAAAATCAAAGAAACAACATTGCCGAATAGAGTTACGCCAATCCAAGCAAATGCAGAACCAATTATGCCACCATAGCCAATAATGGTTTCATAGTCGAATAGGCCTTCGGGTCTGCCAGAAGCTATCGTTGGGGTGCATAATGAAATTATTGTCAAAATGGCAACAAATATTAGGGACAGGCCAATTGCAACACGCACAGAAATCTTTTGTCTTTCCATCCTAAAAAAGAATGATCCTCCCAAAATAATTAATGCGAACGGGAAAATATAAACTCCGACTCCCACAATAAAGCGCAATGCATTTACGATTGCCGCAGTTACAGGAGCGTTTGTTGGAACAAGCGAGACCGCAAATAAAGCAACACCGATAAAAATTAAAGCAACCGCCAAAATATCTGTCTTAGCTTTATTATCGATAATTGAATTTTCGTCGGCGTGTTTTACCTTACCGCCAGACTTGCGTTTTTGCTTACCATACGAAGCAGATTTCTTGACTTCGGTAGTTTCGTTTTTCTTCTTTTTTGTAGCCATTTTTAGTCCTTTTAAACTTCGATTATGTCCACTATTACCATCGGTCTTTGATTAGTTCTATCTCATAAAAGTGAAAGAAGGGCATCTTTTGCGCTCTTTCTTAAATGATTTGCGTCAGTACTCTTCTTTAGTTCTTTATTTAGCGCACGAACAACAACATTGCGAAGGTCGTTTTTAAGCTCATCGTCATCGCCACCAGAAACCCCACGTAGATTAACAAAAACAGGTCCCATAATTTGTTTTTGCTTAAAGTTTATGGCGGCGCTAATAACGGCAATTCCGCCTTCGCCAAGGAAGTTGCGTTCTTTTAAAACATCTTGTGATGTATCACCCACGCTCAAGCCATCAACGTAAACAACGCCGCTTTGTACAGGCTCCTTACGTCTTAGCCCCGAAGTAGAAAGCTCCACAACATCGCCGTTGTCGCAAAGATAGATATTGTCATGTGCGACTCCACAACTCTCGGCAAGCTTAGCGTGCGCCAAAAGATGAACTGCCTCACCATGAACTGGCATAAATCCAAAAGGCTCACACAAAGAAAGCATCATTTTAAGCTCCTCAGAAGATGCATGACCAGAAACATGTATGGGGGCACGCTTTTTATCGACGACATTAACGCCAAGCTTCGCCAGTTTGTTGATAACGTTAGAAACAGCTTTCTCGTTACCAGGAACTGGAGTTGCTGAGATAATTACGGTATCACCTTTATCTACACTGATGCGCTTATGTGAATCATCTGCAATGCGAGACAAAGCGCTTAGCGGCTCACCTTGGCTGCCCGTACAAAGAATAACTGCATTCTTTGGAGGGATATTATCAAGCTCGTAAGCATCAATAATATGCTCGTCAGATACGTGCAAGTAGCCCAGTTTGCGGGCAATCTCGACGTTTTGAACCATGGATCTACCTGCCACAACAACCTTTCTTCCACATTTAATTGCGGCATCACAAGCTTGTTGAACGCGGTGTATGTGACTTGCAAAAGTAGCAATAATAACTTTGCCCTTTGCTCTACGAATAATTTTTTCGAGCTCTGGCCCAACACTGCTCTCCGAAGGCGTATAGCCTTTCTCGGTTGCGTTGGTTGAATCACTCATTAAAAGATCAATGCCAATTTTTGCAAACTTAGCTATTAAATTGAAGTCTGTAGTTCTTCCGTCGATTGGCGTCTGGTCAAGTTTAAAGTCGCCAGTGTGTAAAACATTACCTGCGGGAGTTTGCAAAAACATTCCCACAGCGCCAGGAATGGAGTGGTTAACCTTAAAGAAATTAAGCTGAAAATCTCCGATGTTAAGGACATCCCCTGACTTTATCTCGTTAAATGGAACGTTGCCAATATCAAATTCCTCGAACTTCGCCATA
>JAZUHG010000025.1:0-24653 GCA_045641605.1 Phoenicibacter sp.
CTTTTTTATAACGTCTTTTATAATGTCATATTTTTGTCCCTGAACAGAATCATAAGTATCTTTTTCAAGATTTAGCTCTTTACAATAATCTTTTATAAATCTTTTTATTTTCGGAATCTCTTGTTTTTTCGCAGCAAACTGCTTGTTTTCCATGATGTCCCCTTGGTAAATATCGATGCTTCTTTCAATAGGTTAACATAATTTAATCACACAAACAACATCTAAGAATATTTCTTTCAGGAACCCCAGGTCAAGTGCCATATTTTTGTATGTTATCTTAAAAATATTATTTGCATTTATTACCTGATTTTGATAAAATTTTTATGTCGAGAGGGTCTGTCATGACAAAGGAAAATAATTCATTAAATAAGTCTCGTTATTCGCGTTTAAATAATTCTATTCTTTATGCTTCTTTATGTTTTGTCTTAACTTTTGTTTTTGTTGTAGGACTTTTACCTACACCAGCTTTTAGCTTTCTAGGGCAAAATTATGTACAACCAGCTTTTGCGCAATTAGGTGACGATATTTCGAAGAATATTAAAGATGCTACTGAGCCATGAAATGTTATTGGTGGTATATCAGAGCCTTGAAAGACCTCAGAAGAAGCAAAATCAAAAATTTTATCTGAGTACTCTCTTTTTGCTGAAAATTGTGAAGATGAAGAAGATCTAAAAAATAATAGCCCGTATACAGAAGAAGAAATACAAGCAGAAATAGATAGGATTAATACATTATATGGAAATGGTGGCCCTATTGCTAAATATCGAACAGCTAGTCATCCTGAATGAAAAGACATAAATAATGAAAAGGAATTTCGTGCTGCATTTAATGGAAATTCTGATGGAGATGTAGAAATTGAAGTTACAAAAGGCCAAGAAAGAATTGTGGTAAATAGCAGGATCCGTTGTAAAGATGGAGCTAAGATTGTTTTAAAAATGCATGGCTGTTTCATAAAAAGATATGTCCCAGGTGGAGATAATTCAGGTGAGGTTTTTGGAATAAAAAATAATGCCGATATAAAAATTGAAGGCATTAGTGAAGAAGATGAAAGGACAATTGAGCATATAGGAGTTAGGGGCTATACTAGTCATGGAGGCTCCCAAAACGACAATATGACAGTTTATGGTGCTGTTATAGGAGGTGGATTTAATAAAAATGGTGGCGGCGGCTTTAATATTTGGGGTAGCGGCAACATAGTATTACTTAATGACTGCATGGTATTTGGTAATCGCTCAAATGGGCTTGCTTATGCTACTAATGGTATTGGCGGTAATATTCGTATTGCCGGAGATAGTAATGATTTGTATTTAAATAATTCTGTAATTTCTCGTGGCTATGCTGAAAACCCTGGAGGTGGCATTGGCATATCAGAAGGTGCAACTAAAAACAATATCTATTTGAGTAACTCACGTATTGATACAAACTTTTGCAATGATGAAGGTGGTGGCATCGGAGATAAAGGAGATAAAAACAGAATATATGGCGATGCTGTTCAGGGCGACACAGAACATGGATCAACAATATGCAATAATGATTCTGCAGAAGAAGGCGGGGGCTATTGTTGCCTTGTAGCAGATGGTGATGCTAAAGCATATATTTCTGGCCTAAATTTTATTGGCAATAAAACCAGTGTTTCTGGTGGTGGAATTGGCGTAATAATAGGTACATGCTGCATTACAAATTGTAATTTTACACAGAATAAAGCTTCGAAAAATGGTGGTGGAATTTCTGTATATACTTCTGAAGATGCAGCTTATTCATTTTATAGTTTTGCGGCGTCTATTGCCAATTGCGAAATTACTGGTAATACAGCTGATGATGGGGCTGGAATGCTTGGATGCACTAAATCAGGTGAGGATTTTAGTTTTAGTGGTAAAGTAATTTGTAATGAGAATTATGATGACGATGATGAGGAAAATGATGTGTCCCTAGCAGGTACTACCATTTCTTCTTCTGTATCCAATGATTCTTTTATTGGAGTCCATCATGGATATAGGGAAATGAATGTTACTTCAGAAACTGGAGTATATAATCCAAGATGTTATTTTTCAAATTTGTATGATTTTCATATTGAATATGACGAAAATAAGCGGCATCTTGTTACCAAAAAAGGACATCAAGAAAAACCTGACGGTCCGTTTGATATAGAAATAAAGCCAATTGGTCATGAAGTTGCACTCGAACATCCAGTGGATGGTCTAAATTACCTATCGGGAGGTCATGATTATCAAGTTTATCGTGGTACGGCCTCGTATGGAATAATGACAAATTCTGATGACCATATGTCTACATATTATTATTATTCAGATGGATTTTTTGCAGATGATCCACAAGTTTATAACGATCATTTGTCGTCTTTGTCTATGACTGCTGAAATAGCTTGTTCTCGCGAAAATCAATATCTTCATCCCGAAATGTTTATTTCAGATCTTGATTATTCAACGAAATGTACAAACATTGCTCAATTTTTTGCTGATATAGGCTGTAATCAACAAGACATTTTCTTAAATGAGCATTATTTGGTAAAACCTGACACTAATAGTATTGGTTGTGCAATAGCCAGCAAGCAATTAACTTTATATAATGAAACTGGAGAACCTGATGATAGTTATATTTTAATGCCTATAGTTGTTAGGGGATTAGACTATGAAGCCGAATGAACTAGCAATTTCTTGCTTGGTGATCAAGGCCCACACGAAGGTTTTTCAAACGCCGCCAATAAAGTTTTAAGCAACATAGATCAATATATTTATGAACACGATTTAAGTTCTAAGGCGGCAGAAGGAAAAATTAAATTTTGGATAATGGGCCACTCTCGCGCTGGCGCAACATCTAATCTGGCAGGAAAAAGATTAACTGATAATTATGGAAAAGACGGAAATAAAGTATTTTGCTATACCTTTGAGCCTCCAATGTGCGCTGACAAAAATAATATGGAATTGGTTAATGAACCTTATACATATGGCGGCACTTACAAAAATATTCATAATATTATTAATTATGCAGATATAGTTATTCATATACCTTATGTTGGCATGGACTTTACAAGATATGGTCTTACCCATTATTTACCTGGTAGTGGTGAAGAAACTGAACAGGGAAAATGACCAACTGTTTATAACCTTGCGGATGTTTCTGATAATTATCCAGTATGACCTAATTATTGGGATAAGGAATCTAAATACGTTGAAGCAAGAGAAAGAATGTTAAAGCAATACACAGCTACAAACCCATATGAATGATATGGTGACGCTACGCATTCTGCTATTTTTTCTATCATGGATCTTGCAATAATTGATGATGGAACTATGAAACAGGCTGAAGTGGCAATTACTCAAGCTGTGTATGATTTATTTACAGCTAGTTTCCATCAGCGCGAGGATCTTTCTTTAAGGCAAAGATACACTACGGCTTCTAGTCGCAGCACAAATTCTTTTGAATATTCGGTTGGTGATATATTGAGAATACTTATGTCTTTAAATCCTACTGTTCAAAGCGAACTTCTTTCTGAGTTTAGCGCTATTACTAATTATATTGGTATTGGAGATATTTTTGAAATATTATTTACTCAGGATCTTACAGATTACTATTCTGATAGCGAAAGTGATAAATGGGATTTTGTTAATAACGTTAATGAAAAAGTAAAGGAGCTTCTTTATGATACTCGCACTTTCACAGAATATATTTCTCCAGAAGACCAAAATAAAATATTTGATGATTTAAAAAATGTACTTTATTATGTTTTAAATTTTGTAAGTAGGGATTGACATAGAGATAGTTTTTGAGATATGGAACGATGAGCTGACCTAAAGGGCATTCCAGTTATTGGAACATTAGTAAAGTCTGTTGGTTTTATATTAATGAACCACTATCCTGAATGTTCTTTGGCATGAGCAAGGGCATATGATGACTATTATCAATCTGCTGACCGTGATGACACTTCTCCTGTTAAAGTGATCTGGGAAAAATGTCCAGATCCTACTGATCCTAAAATTTTATATAACGAAAAAGAATACGAGGGCGAAGTACCAAACTCACTTTTTGAACCTGAACCGATAGTAATTGAAAAGTCCAATGTATTTCAGTTGTTTACAGAAGGTAATGGTGGGGATGTAATTTATTACAATATGGATAAAACAGATAACCCAGATGATGTAGCAGACCCTACTGAGACATATAATGCTACACATTATCAGACAAATATAGTAATTAATACTGATAGCCAGCCATCAGCAACTTCTACTAATCTGAATAATGTAGATGAAGAACAATATGAGATATATACGTTAAAAGCTGTAAGTCTCAGATTTAATCAATTTAGTTCTGTAAGAGTATTTAAGATAAAAGTTCCTTACGGGTATAATGTTACTATTGATTCTTCGTCCGGAACTACTAGTAAAATAATGCCATTTAGATCGAATATCTTGCTTAGCTCAGATCCAGTTTTAGAAGGAAAAAGGTTCAGTTCATGAAAGGTTGAAAATTCAGCTGGTGAAGACATAACTAATTTAATATTTAGCTCTGAAGATGAAGACTATTCAAATGAGTTTACTGGTCATGAACCAGTTCCAACATGCAATAAGAATATTAATACGACATGAGTAAAAATGCGTAATTATAGTTTGCATTTTAAAGCTCAATATGAAAACCCCGAGTCAGAACTGCATATTGACATAGACGGGCCACGGTTTAACGAAACCCTTCCATGTAAAATTCAACCTTCCTTTGTTATAGGAGATTACAAGGTATCGCCTTTTGTTGATGTTGATTTAACGTGGCATAAAGATACTAAAGACGGGGAAGTCATTACAGGTCAAATAATGGAGCCAAACCAAACTTATGTATGAGAAGCTAACATTCAACTTGATTTTGATAAGGGTGTTGCTTTGCCAGATAAGGATAAGTTGCACTTATTTGAGAATGATACAGAAGTTGCTTCGGATCACTTTGAAATAGAAAAACATTATGATAGTGATACTCCATATGTTACTTTATATCGAACCATAAAAAATGATGATGTAGTAGCTTTAGGTTTTATAGATTATGTTTCGAATATACAAACAGATGACTTGAGCTTTATTGGGAGTGCTCACATATACGAATATTTGGAAAGCATTTTGCCTTATAAAGTTAATTTGACTACTAATTATGGGTCATTATCTGTTGAGTTGGAAGGCGACCGTTGGAAAATATGGGATCTCCAAATACAAGAGAATCTTGAGAAATTGTTTATTAATCAGGTATACCCATTGACCAGTTTGAGCTGTAACCCTTATATTCCAAAATGAATAGATTGCATTAATATTGGTACTGTTACTTTAAAAGCTCATTTATATATGGCTAATTTGCAAAAAGCAAATGTACCATTAACAGATCTTGAACCAGGCACGTACTATCCTTCTGCTGGAGATATTTATAAAGTGAAATTAACTAACGGTATGGGCATAAGCATAAAATATACCCTTGACGGTACAAATCCGACAGAAAGCCACACTGCAATTGAATGTAATGATGGCGACACTGTGACACTTGATTGGGCAAAGGATTCTTCAATAACTATAAAGACGTTTACTCCAGCATATGAAGATCCTGAGCAACCAGATACAAGATGATATGAAGCAAGTGAAGTTAGAGACTATACATATACTTTTGCGACTAAGCCAGTTTCTGAGCCGCATAAGTTGATTATTGATTATTATGACTCATCGTCATATGAAATTCCTGAGAGTGAGAGTACAGAAATTACCTTTACAGAATTAGATGATTTTAGTTTTCATTTTATTAATTTTGATGGTTATGAGTTCCTGAAATGAGACAACGATCCTTATGAGCCAGGTGATCCTAAGATTATCAATAGTGATAACGAATATAATCACAAGATTAAAGTAAGTAAGCGCAACACTAACGCGCATGTAAGAGCAATATATAAACCTGTAATCTCAAGTGTTGAAATAGGATTAACTCAACCAGTTATGTTAAAAGAGCTATCAACAAACGTTACATCTGCAAAAATTATTGCTTTAGGTAAAGAATATATTATTGAACCAGAAGATATTGATACGTTTATTACGTTCCATTGAATTTATGATGATGGTGAAACTTGACCTGATACTCCTAAAATGACAAAATTTAGAGAAGATTATTTAGCTTCCATAGAAATCAATCATGAGTTCTTCAAAGAGAAACATTGATTATTGCCAGCCTTTGTCTCTGTTAATGTTTTTAATGATGACACAGGTGATAAGATTTGTTCCGGATATTATTCACAATCAAAATCAGAAGATATTAAAGAAGTTGGTTCATTATTTGTGAATGCTAAACCGCCAGCTACTCCAAAGGCTAAGCTAATCTCTATTGATAAATTACCTACAATGTGAAATATTCCGCATGGTTCTGAACTATCAAGTGTCTTGCCCGAGACAGTTGGTATAACCGCGGAAGGGGGGATGCGGGATGTGGCAACAATGGAGTGAAATATTGAAGGATGTAAGCCTTCGTATAGTCCGGATATTGTTAATCCACAGTTTTTAAAAATTCCGGGTAAGGCTATAATTCCAGAATATATAGATAACGGAGGAAATTCTTCTGCAATATCAACTGACTTAGCTATTCACGTAAATGTTGATGGCGCTTTGCGGTCTGCTGATCCAACAATCTATCCAGACCCAAGTGATACTTATTATCATAATATCAAAGCTACTCTTGCTTGCGAAACTGAAGGCTCTAAAATATATTACAAGGTTAAAAAAGAATCCATAGAGCCAAACGGCAGAACAACCATAAGTGATAATGAAGATTATACTTTGTATACTGAGCCATTTGATATAACTTGCGATGATGGTAAAAAACTTTTTGCTACGGTATCTTGTTATTCTGAAGCAGAGGGTTATCGTCAAAGTTTGGAATATGCTTATAAAATCACCATTGACAAAACCTATAGAAAATGTTTTGAGGTTGTTATGCCAGAACCTTTTGAGATTTCGCTTTACGATGATAGCAAAATTGTTCCTACATTAGTTCCTCAAGATACAGAAGATAATCAGCTTACTTTTGACTCAAGTGACGAAGATATTGTCTCTGTTGACTTGCATACTGGCGAAATTTCGGCAGTTGGTTTAGGTACATGCACAATTACAGCTACAACAACCAGGGGATCAGTATCTGGCTCTACTACAATAACTGTAATTCCTGCAACCTTTGAAGTAACTGGGCCGCAGGATGATTATGTTTGACATAGTGGCGTGGATCAAGAATATACTATAGATGCAGAATATGACACCTTCCAGGGCGTTTATGTAGATGATAGTACAACGCCACTAGACCCAAGTAATTACACTAAAGAGCCAAAGCCAGTAAGTTATGGTCTATTTGGAGAAAGACCAGATATTGAAAAGCAAACTGTTGTTAAGATTAAGGCCTCGTATTTAGATACTTTAGATCGGAAAGAGCATAAATTTAAGTTTGCGTTCCCTGATGGTTATGGTTTTGGTAAACAAACTGTTCGCTTTGTCGATTGTGAAAAGATTAGCATATGACCACCTCTAATGTATTTGTCTTTTAATGACCAAGCCACTATGAAAGTTACTTCGTTTGTTCCTGAAAATACTGATGATAAGACAGTGATTTTTAGTTCTAACGATCCTAATATCGCAAGTATCGATGAAAACACAGGCCTTATTACTGCGCATGAGACTTTTGGTCAATGCACAATTACAGCAACTACAAAGTGACATCATGTTTCTTGCACCGCTTCAGTAATTGTAGTTAAAAATGTATATCAAGCAGTTGGGCCAGAAGATGATTATGTATGACATAGTTGTATTGACCAAGAATTTATTATTAATCATGGTATTAGTGATTTTAGAGCAGTAAAGCTTGACGGAGGACGAAACCTTACAAAAGATGAAGAGTTTACCATTGAGGCCGATGGTGACAATACGAAGATTACATTGCTATCATCGTACTTAGATGAAGTTGAAAGAGGAGATCACTATATTGAATTTATCTATGAGGGAGGTATTGCCCTTGCAACCAATTCAGTTAGATTTATTGATTGTGAGCAAGTAAGCTTAGAGCCAGCTAATTTAGACATTGAAGTGTATAGTGACGCTCAATTGAACACAACATTAACACCAGAAAACACTGATGATAATATTATTACGTTAACTTCAAGCAATCCTGAAGTTGCTAGCGTTGATGAAACAGGAAAAGTTATTGCCAAGGCTATGGGCGAATGTGATATTACCGCAACAACTAAATGAGGGAAAGTTACTGGAACTTCTCATATTAATGTGTATGGTTTAACCTATGAATTTGTTGACAAACCAGATCTTACTTATGTATTAGGAAGCAATGAGACAAGGACATTTACTATTGCGGTTGATCCTTCGAAGTTTAGTGGAGTTACTTGTGATGGAAAAGAAGTTGACGAGAAAAATTATGAAGTTAACGAGAAAGAATCGGCCTTTGATCTTTTGCAATTAGGCGAAGGCTATACTGTTGTATCTATTCTACCTTCGTTATTTGAAAGCTTAACAGCCGGTGATCATGAGATTTCGATTAACTTTGATGATGGTTCAGCAACTGTGACAATGTCAATATATGCGGCTGAGTATCATCCTGTTGCACAAACAGGGGATAATATTCCTATTTGGGTTTATGAGTTAAGTGCTTTACTTGCTGCTGCTGTTTGCTTAAGCGGAATTGCTATACGACGCAGAACTAAGAAGTAATTTAATTACTTGTTTTTAAAAAATGAATATATTTATTAGGAGTTGATTATGAAAAAAATTACTATTTTGTCTTCTTTGTTGTTAATGTTTAGTGTCATTATTTTTGCGGGATGCGTTAATCAAAACATTCCATATTTGGATGAAGCTCAAAATGACACTATCGCCAGTGCTAGGGCAATTAAAAACACACATAACAAGGCGTATGAGATTAACTACACAGCGGATTACAAGACTTCGGAGTTTATGGATGTAATAACGAAGGAGAAGATTACTTCGGCGTATGAGATTCGCACAAAGATGAAGGATATAATAGCTCCAAAATCTAAGGTTTTTCCACTTGACAGGCTTTCAAATTCAGCTCCTGGTTGCAGTTCAGTCGTCTGTAAAAACGCTGATGGTCAGCCTGTAATTGGCAGAAATTATGACTTAGATGTTAATTCAAATGGATTAACTGCTGTAATTCACACTAGTCCAAACGACGGTTATAAATCTGTTGGCGTTTCAGATGTTGGTCAATGTGGACTTTCTTATATTGACCTTGAAAATCAAAATACAAACAAGGAGCTATTTTTGTATGCTCCATATTTTACTATGGACGGCGTTAATGAGACAGGTTTTGCTTGTTCAATTATGATTTTAAACGAAGGACAAAACGTCCAAGAAACTGGTAAAAATTGACTTCCTGCAACAATGGTTGTTCGCTATCTTTTAGATCATGCAAATAGTGTAGAAAACGCAATCGAACTATTAAATTCTTGTGATTATAGAACTGATTATTTTATCGAGCCATGGTTGGCGGACCTAAACTTTCACTGGGCTTTAACGGATAAGAGTGGTAATAAAGCAGTTGTTGAATTTATAAATGGGAAAATGATCGTTAATAAATACCCCATAAAAGTTAAATATAACGAGACCACTGATGATATTCAAATTTCATATCCAAAACAGGAAACTGGTTATTTGCTTTCTACTAACTTTTATGTAAGTGAAGGATTTAAAAACACTGTTCATGATGCCGGTAAGTGGAGATATCAAACTTTAGATGAGCTAATGTCAAAGAATCCTACGCCAACAAAAGATGAGCTCAGAGATATTATGAAAGCCGCTAAATACCACATGAATGATAGAGATTTTATGTGGGAATTAAGGCAAGAAGGTAAAGATGTTAATAAGGCCGAAAACTGGGAGTGGGAGACCGTCTGGACAGACATCCTCAACACCGAAGATTTGACTTTAACCTTTTACCTTAAAGAAAACTTCGATGTTGAGAATGTATTTTTTATAGACTACTAATTGGCCTCGAAGATTTCTCATTCAACGATGCCGACTGGTTTTTCGCCGTGTTCGTTGTGAATTTCTAGTCAGATTTCATCGCCGGTTACAACTTCGTCCATTGAGTAATCGGCGCATTTCATCTTGTTGACCAAAGGTATATCGCCATTCTTATATTCTTTTGAGTGTTCTTCGCCAGTTTGGTTATTTTTGACATGAATAGTTAAACGCCATGGTGCTACGATGTCTTTGTAGTATTCGTACCAATATATTCTGAAATCCTTAAAACTTACTGGCTGGTCAAAGTTATATTTTACCCATGGGTTAAGAGCTGGGTCCTCTTTGTCTGTTCATCTAACCTCAGGCTCTATGATTCCGTCATTTATAGCCGAAACTGTATCTCCAGCATAAGTGAACTTAGCTGAAACTTTTGCTTTTTGACTTAGCTTTAGTGGCGCATTTCCATCGTGTAAAAATACAGACATTGCACCAGAATTAGAACGATTGCAACGAGCATAATAAGGGATCAAGCGTCATGTTATGCTTTGTGATGAGGATCCATTAATAACTTTTCCTGGCTGGTTTAGTACATATACAGAACGTACATTATATGGATTAGCTTTTCCATCAAGACTTGCTACGTATTCGAAGTTGCCTTGATCGCTTCTCTCAACAATGGCAGTTGTTAAATCAATATTTGGATTGTCTGCTTTTTCGGCGCAATATAGAATTGGTCCATGCTTTAGTGCCATTAAGCCATTATCAAATGTAACCTTCTCATCCATGGTTTCATATTTTAGAGGCATGCTAAAATCAAATTCGATTGTAGTCCCTTTTGGATCTCAGTCCTGGTTGATAACAATGTAGCCATCTTTTTCGGTAGTGTTCGCAACTGCTCCGTTTACTTTAATGGTGTAAGTATCTGTCCACGAAGGTTTTCGAAGCTGAACTCCAAATGTTGCATCTTCGGCAGGTTTTACTACAATTGTGCCATTTCCTTGATAAGGGAAGCTGCTTTTCATATTGATGTTTACTTTATTGTTTCCGATCTCAAAGTTGCCTGTATTAGAAATATATTGATTGATAAACACATCGTTGCTGGTTGTGTTGTAGATATAGCCTCCAACTTGCAAAATTGTTCGCATAAAGTTTGGAGGGCAACAAGCTGTGCCGTACCATTCTTTACGCTGGAAGGCATCAACTGTTGCTAAACGGTTTTCATAATAAAAAGCGTTACCATCGAAGTTTACGCATCCCAAAATATTGTTATATAAGTCTGTTTCGATTTGATCGGCATATTGCGAGCCATCATAAATCGTGCTCATGCCTCGGTTCCATAGCATGTTTGCAACACCTGCACAAGTTTCGCAGTATGAACTGTAGTTTGGCAAATAATATTCGTCGGCGAAGCCCTCGTTTTCGTTGCTGCTATCACCAAGACCGCCATTTATATATTGTTTTTTATGGGTGAGGCTGTCCCAAAGAGATGTGAGTGCTTTATCATATTTTTGATAATAGCTAGAATCTATAGTAGCTAATTCGCACATTCCCGTGTACATATATTGAGCGCGAACAGCATGTCCAACAGGTTCCATTTGGTTTTCGACCTTTGAATGGTCTTGAACATATGCACGCATATCGTCAGCGTCATCTACTGTACGGTTAGAATAATCTCCTCTAACATCTAAGAAAAATGCAGACTTGTCAATGTACTCTTTTGCTCTTGAATCATAAGGTTCTCCAATTTCTTGGCATAGCTTTGCAAGTTTAGGAAGCGCAATCTCAAGTTCTTGATGTCAAGTAAGTTGTTTACGCTTACCTGATCCAAATGTGTCACAAATATGCTTGGCAGTATTAATTGCAACGTTTAGCAATACTGGATCTGGCTTGCCTTGATGCATTGTGTATCTGTAATGTGCAACAGCGGCTTCAATAAAATGACCCTGGCAATACAATTCGTGATTGTCTGGGGTGCTATATTTTTCATATGTTGGGTCTAGGGAATAATAGGAATCAAAATAACCAGCATAATCGCCATCTTGCTCTGGGGCCCAAGTGTAATACTCGATTCATTCATTAAGCTTTGCAGCAATTTTTGCTTGTGCTGCAAGGATTTGTTTGTCGCCCTGTGCATCAGTATCAAGCGCCATACACATCGACTCTAAAACTTTATGAACATCGGAATCTACATATTTAGCGCCTTGATGAGCGGGACGCTCTGTAATTTTTCCTTCATGCCATAATGCGCAATTTTTAATGTTTGGAATTCCGCCTTCGGCTTTTTCTACATTGGTAATTGCGGTTGGAATAACATTACAAATTACAAGTTTTACATAATCGCGCATGAATCCATCGTCAACGTTTACCTGCGAAAATGGAACAGCAGTTTTTACTTCGGCTTGTTGTTTTTGTTGACAAGCGCTAAGTCCAAAAATAAATGCCGAAGCCATCAAAACAGTTCCAGCGCAAACCAATATACGTTTATGAATCCCCTTAATTTTCATTTTGAATCCTTTCATTGAGTTTAAAGATATAGCAATAATTATTATAGCACAATCCATAATGCGTTTTTATTTCTCAAATTTGCTATAATTAATCATTGTCAAGGGGAGGTAATCATGAGTAAGAAATTGGTTTTTAGGGCAAGTGTATTTGCTTCTGTTTTTGTGTTGGCAATTTCCGTAATTTTGATTTGTGCTAGTTGCTCTCAAAATAAGGAAGATAAGTTTAAATATGTAGATATTTTTGCAGGTGCATCGAATGTTGGGCATACTTCGCCTAGTGTAGGGCACCCATTAAGTATGTGTAAAGTTGGACCTCAGAGTGATAATGAAACTTGGTATTACTGCTCTGGGTATCAATATAACGACACAGAACTTTATGGTTTTACTCAAAACAGGCTTAATGGAACGGGCCGTACAGACTTCGGTGATTTGTTGATGTTTCCATTTTGCGATATTGGTAGGCTAGACAAAGTAGCTACGGCAAACAATTCAGCTACGTATAAAGAAAAAAATTCGCCTTTTAAGAGCAGTTATAAGAAAGAAAACCAAATTGGCGAGCCTGGTTTTTACAGTGTTTATCTAGACGATGCTAAGGTTAAGGCTGAGATGAGCGCAATGCCTCATACTTCAATCCAGCGATTTACCTTTGATAATCCAAGTCAGGCTAAGCTTATGATTGATTTCCAATCTGGAATTACTAGAGAGACTGGGATTATTGAAAGCAAGATTTTAAGCAGCGAGCAAAACTTCGTCGACAGCACGCATATTACAGGTTATGCGCAAACGAAGGTGTGGCTTGAGCGTTACTATTATTTCGACATTGAGTTTGACCATCCTTATACCGATAATATTCAACTTGATTATCGTGACCCTAAAGAGAAGGCTCCGCGTCATGTGCTTAGTTTCGATATCCCAGAAGGCGAGAGTCTAAATGTCAAAGTTTCAATTTCTAAAGAAAGCATCGAAGGCGCAAAGGCCAATGTTCAAACTGAGCTTAATGGCTGGGACCTTAACTATGTTAAAAACGCTGCCCAGGATGAGTGGCGCAAGCTATTAAAAACCATCGACATCGAAGGCACAGATGTCCAAAAAGAGAAGTTTTACAGTGCAATGTACAGGCTTTATTTGCATCCAGATAACATTGCCGATGCTGCACAGCCGGCAAATTATTCGACGCTTTCACTTTGAGATACTTTTAGAAGTGCGCATCCTCTATACACTATTCTTAATCCAGACTTAGTTGGGGAGTTTGTAAATTCTTTGTTGGATCAGTTTGATGCTAATGGACATATGCCTGTGTGAAGCATATGGGGTGAAGAAGGTGAGTGCATGATTGGAAACCATGCTGTTCCTGTAATTGTTGATGCGTATTTGAAGGGCGACAGAAGTTTTGATGCCCAGCGTGCCTATAACGCAATAAAAGTTTCGCTTACAACAAACCACTATAGAGCATATTTTGACGAGTATGATAAATATGGCTACATTCCATTTAATACTCACAAAACTCAATCTGTTTCTATGACTTTGGAAAATTCTTTTGACGATTATTGTGCTGCAATTTTTGCAAAAGAGCTTGGAAAGATGGATGACTATGAGTTCTTTAATAAGCGCGCTAACTATTGGAAGAATTTGTTTGATAAAGAAACTCTTTTGATGCGTGGTAAGGATGAGCAGGGTAATTGGCGCGAGCCATTTGATGGTTTCTGGTATGAAAATTATGGTGAGAAATCTGGTAACGATTACACCGAAGGTAATGCTTGGCACTACACTTGGCATGTTTTGCAAGACATTCCAGGTTTGATTGAGATGTATGGCGGAAATGAAAAATTCTGCGAGCGTCTTGATATTTTATTTAGGACAAACCTTACAAAGGAGCGAGGCATTACTCATTCGCGAGATATCACTGGCTTAATTGGTGAATATGCCCACGGTAATGAGCCATGTCACCATGTTGCATACCTTTATAGATTGGCTGGTCAACCACATAAAACTGAAGCTCTAATTAATGAAATTTGCACTAACTTGTACAAGACTGGGGTAGAAGGCCTTTGTGGTAACGAAGATTGCGGAGCTATGTCGGCTTGGTATATTTTCTCGGTTATGGGCTTTTACCCAGTTAACCCTTGCGGCGGGGAATATGTCTTCGGTGCTCCACAAGTAGAGAAGGCCACAATTCATTTGCCTTATGGTAGGACATTTACTATCAGGGCTGAAAATTACAGCGAGAAAAATATCTACGTTGACAAGATTTATCTTAACGGTCAAGAGGTAACTGCCGATAGTATTAGCCACACAGATATAATGAATGGTGGCGAGCTGGTTTTCCACATGACATACAGCGAGCAGATGGACGTTAAGCCTTTTATTCTTGCTGGTGGAGTTGACCAAGGTGTCAAAAAAGACTAAATGAAGATATATCTTTTAGATATTAACCCTGCAGTTGTTAAGGCTTGAAATGAGCGTTTCGAAGGCTCCGAAGCCGTGGAAGTTGTGCTTGCAGACTTCGCCGATTTTATGGCAAATTACCAGGTGGACTGCGTTGTTTCTCCCGGAAATTCCCATGGTGTTATGGCAGGTGGTTATGATAGGGCGCTTTCGGAATATTTTGGATGAGACTTAACTAAGAGGGTACAGGCTTACATTAAGGAGCATTTTGGTGAGCAGCAAGAGGTTGGCACAAGCTTTATTATTGATACTGGAACGCCTGGTGTAAACCTCATTCACACGCCTTCCATGATCAACCCTTCTAGAATCGAAGACCCAAATGTTGTTTACGATTGCACTAAAAGTACGCTGGAAGTGGCGAAGGCAAATAATGTTAAAAATATTGTGATCCCTGCCTTCGGTGGTGCTTGCGGTGGATTAAGTCCAAATGTTATCGCGGAAAAAATGTATAATGCAATTGTCCAGTCTTAGGAAAGGTGAGCTATGAATTACTATTTAGGAATTGACCTTGGAACAGGCAGTATGAAGACTGTTTTGTTTGACGTTGATGGTTTGGAGATTGCTCAAAATTCGCTCGAGTATCCAATCTACCAACTTCACAATGGTTGGTCGGAGCAAGACCCCGAAGACTGGTATGACGCTTGCGTTAAGACTGTTAATTACGTTATGGATAAATCCAAGGTTAACCCTAAGGATGTTATTGGCCTTGGAATTTCTGGCCAGATGGCTGGTGCTGTCTTTTTGGATAAGGAGGGCCGTACTCTTCGTAAGGCTATTCTTTGGAATGACGGACGCACGACAGAGTCATGTGCTCATTTCAATGAGATTGTTGGTGAGGATCTGCTCCTCAAGCATGTTTGCAACCCTGCTCGTCCAGGCCTTCAAGCCGCAAAAGTTCAATGGGTGATTGACAATGAGCCCGACATCTTTAAAAAGGTTGCTCATATTATGCTTCCGAAGGATTATTTGAGGTATCGCCTTACTGGTGAATTTGCTACCGAAGTCTCAGATGCGGGTTCAACTCAGGTTCTAAATGTCCCAGAGCGAAAATGGTCAGATGAGATTTTAGATAAGATGGGTTTGGACCAATCGCTTTATGGAAAGGTTTATGAATCTTCTGATATAACTGGCTACATTTTGGAAGATGTTGCCAAGGAGCTTGGCATAACTTCAAAGTGCGCTGTTGTTGGTGGTGCGGGAGATAACGAGGCCGCTGGCGTCGGTACCGGAATTGTTGTTCCGGGTCGCATGATGACAACCATCGGCACAAGCGGAACTGTATTTGCTTGTATCGAAAAGCCAATTTTAGACCCAGATAGGGCAGTATATACTTACTGTATGGCCGTTCCTGGTGTTTGGCACTTTATGGGAAGCGTAAATTCTGCTGGCGACTCTCTAAAGTGGTGACGCAATGAAATGTATCCAGATGATGCCGAGTATGAAGAGATCAACAAGGTTGCTATGGCTTCGGCGCCTGGGGCAAACAGATTGGTATATCTTCCATACTTAAATGGTGAGCAATCGCCTCACTTCAATCTAACTTGCCGAGGTTCTTTTGTTGGTCTTTCGAAGATCCACACGAAGGGCGACATGACGCGTGCTGTTATGGAGGGCGTTACTTATGCTCTTCGTGATATCTTAAGTGCAATTAGAAAAGCAAAGATTGAGCCTAACGATGTAGTTATGTGCGGAGGCGGCTCTAAAAGTCCATTTTGAAGGCAACTTATGGCTGACATTTATAACTTGACAGTCAAGCTTCCAGACATGAATTCCGAAAACAGCGCATGTTTGGGTGTTGCAATCCTTGCTATGACAGGCACCGGCGCTTACAAGAGTGTTCCTGAGGCTTGCGATAAAATCATCAAATTCCGCGATGAAATCTACAAACCAAATGCCGAAGTCGTCAAATTCTACGACAAAGTCTACGCTGAGTTTGATAAGCTCTACCCTCAGTTGAAGGACAGCTTTAAATCTATATTGGAGTTATAAATGCATTTTTCGAAGTCAAAATATTGTGGTTTTTGTCAATGTCCTAAAAAGGCTTGGCTTACAAAGTATAAGCCCGAAGTTGAGGTAACCCCCGAAGACTTGGAGGCCCGCTTTGAAGCTGGGCATGAAGTTGGGGAGTTGGCAAAAGGTCTCTTCGGTGACTATGTTGATATAACTGTTCGCGATGGTGAGAAGCTCGACATTAAGAAAATGCTTGAGAATACTAAAGCCGAAGTTGAAAAGGGTACAGACGTAATTTGTGAAGCTGCTTTTAGTTATGACGGGCTTTATTGTGCATGCGACCTTTTAAAGCAAGATGCGGATGGCTGGAGCATATACGAGGTTAAAAGCTCAACTGATGGCGAAAAAGAGGTTTATATACAGGACCTTTCTTACCAGCGATATGTTCTTGAGAATTGTGGTCTTAAGATTAACAAGACTTTTACTGTTGTTGTTAACAATGAATATGTCTTCGAAGATAAATTGGATGTTCATGAGTTTTTCAAAATTACAGATATGACAGATGCTGTTTTGGAAGAGTATCCAAATGTTGAGCCCAACCTAAAAGAAGCAGAGGAAATTCTTGCAATGAAGGAAGAGCCAGACATGGGTCTTTCTGAGTGTTGCCACAAGCCTTATGATTGTTCTTTCTTTGAATATTGCTCGAGAGATTTGCCCACGCCTTCGGTGTTTGATTTATATAGAATGATTTATTCGAAGAAGATTAAGTTCTACAACCAAGGTATTGTGAGCTTCGACGAGCTTAAGAATTATCCTGATATGCTCAACGATAAGCAAAACAGACAAATTGATTATTATTTGAACGATTACGGCTTATATGCAGATCCAGAGCGAATTTCTGAGTTTTTAGACACTCTAAGTTACCCTTTGTATTTCTTGGATTTTGAGACTATGCAAATGGTTATCCCTAAATATAATGGGACAAAGCCATACCAGCAAATAACTTTCCAGTATTCGCTCCATTACATTGAGGAAGAAGGCGGGGAGCTAAAGCATAAGGAGTTTTTGGCTGAGTCTGGCCCGGACCCTCGACGTGCTTTGGCTGAGAGGCTTTGCGAAGACATTCCAATGGACGTTTGTACAACGGCATATAACAAAAGTTTTGAGTGCAACAGGATTAAAGAGCTCGCTGAAGCCTTTCCTGATTTGTCTGATCATTTACTAAACATTCGAGACAACATTGTTGATTTACTTGTGCCTTTTAGTAATGGATGGATGTACAACAAAGAAATGGGTGGTTCATTTTCTATTAAGAGTGTTTTACCGGCGCTTTTCCCAGGCGACCCAGAGCTTGATTATCATAATTTGGATCAAGTACATCATGGTGGCGAAGCCATGGCAATCTTCCCAGCCATCGAACACATGAATGATGAAGATAAAAAACGAGCCCGCCATAATCTTTTGAAATATTGCGAGCTAGATACTTACGCTATGGTAAAGGTTTGAGAAGCCTTGCGAGAAGCTTCTGATTAATTTTGTCCGTAATAAGCGTCTTTACCGTGCTTTCGGTTGTAATGTTTATCAGCAACATATTGAGTAAGCTCTTCGGCTTTACCTTTAGCGTTTGCTTCTGTAAGTCTTGCTATTTGTGCAATTTTTTCTATCGCAATTGAATTATCAACCGCAGCTTTTGGCGTACCACCTCAGGTAAATGGTGCATGTCCAGCTACCAAAATTCCAGGTTGAGCGATGGGATCCTTGTCTTCGAAGTATTCTAAAATTACCTTGCCTGTATTTTTTTCATAAGCTTCTTCAACTTCTTCTTTTTTTAGGATTCTGGTGCAAGGGATGGGTCCGTAGGCTTGATCTGCATGAGTCGTGCCATAGCAAGGGATTTCTCTTTTAGCTTGAGCTCATGCTGTCGCCTCAACTGAATGCGTGTGGGCAATTCCTTGAATTCCAACATCACCATACTTCTTGTAAATCTCAATGTGGGTAGGGGTGTCGCTTGAAGGCTTGAGTTTACCTTCAACAACATTTCCGTCTAAGTCCAGGACAACCATGTCTTCGGGCTTCATTTTGTCATAAGAAACTCCAGAAGGCTTAATTGTAAGTAGCTTTGAATTTGGGTCATAACCAGAAACATTTCCCCATGTAAGGACAACTAAATTTGCCTCAACAAGGCGAAGGTTTTGTTCGTAAACTTCCGATTTTAATTGTTCTAGCATATTTCCTCTCGGTTTAAAGTGGAGGCGACATCCGGATTCGAACCGGAGATAAAGGCTTTGCAGGCCTCTGCCTTACCACTTGGCCATGTCGCCCTATAAAAAAATGGAGCGGACGACGGGGTTCGAACCCGCGACCCCAACCTTGGCAAGGTTGTGCTCTACCAACTGAGCCACGTCCGCGTGAGCACATATGATACCAAAGTTGCACATAATTGCAAGTAAATTTTGTATTTTCGATGAATTCTTTGTGATAAAATATGCAACGCTTTTATGGGCGATTAGCTCAGGGGGAGAGTGCTTGCTCGACACGCAAGAGGTCGGTGGTTCGAAACCACCATCGCCCACCATCGAAACCTAGGGGTCGGAGGTAATATTTAGCTGGGATTTTATTTGGTTATAAAACCCCAGCTAAAGAGCACCTCCGACCCTATGAATTATAACAATCGGAAAGTCATGAATACTGGGTTGTGGTCTGAATAAGCGAAGTTCGTATTTATTACATGCGATTCCAATACTTTAATATTCGAAGAAACTAAAAACCCGTCTATGTTTGAAACTTGAGTGTCTTTAGATAACGGCGCTCCAGCATAACGGCAAGTGCCTACAGGAGCAGCAGGGTCAAAAGGTGCAACAACGCTAATGTTTGTACCTTGCAACATTTCAAATGGGAAGCCTTTTGTCTCCTTAACTAAGTTTGCTGGGAAATAGTTTTCTGGATTTTGAACGATTTGCTTATTGAAGTCAGCTCCGCAAATTACGTAGTTACCCTTATCAAATTCTTTTTCCATATCTTCAATGAGCATTCTTATTTGTTTGTTTGCTGTCTCGGGTTCTTTTGAATATGCAGACATGTGAGTCGTATACCAAACAAGGTCCTTACCATTTTCTGTTGGGTATCTTGTTATTGAGTAGCATCTGTCGTAGTCTAAAATTTTTGTGACGCCTGAATCAACAGGGAACTGTCTTCGGAGACCTTCGCCATCTGGGTTAAATTTGCTAAGTGTCATTAGGTTAGAAACCGATTTTCCATGAGGTTGAAGTGGAGGCCAGAACAAAAATGGGCTGTTGAAGCAGCACGCGTTTACGTCACTATAATTTAGAAGATTATTTCTAATTTTTTCCACTTCGTTTACATGATATGTTCGAGTTGAGTCAGAGTCAACTTCTTGAAGAGCGACAAAATCTGCATTTTGTGAAGCTATAAATTTAGCAATTTCATCCGTGTTGGATTTTACTGAGTCTTCGGACTTTGCTCAGCTTTCGGTACCGCCATCCATAAAGAATGAAAAGTCTGGTGTATATGCCGAAAAACCAATATTGTATGAAAGAGCAGTGTATTTAAGGCCGTCCTGAGGCGTTCTTTGCCCGTATTCCAAAACTCCAGCGTTGCTCACTGGCAAGTTTTGATTATCGTCGATTCTGTTGTAAGAGAAGAACAAATAAATGATGTTCACGGCAAAAAACATTACAATTGCCAAGACAATGATTATTACGGCATTGCGTAAATACTTTAAGGCTTTTTTAACATTAGGATGCATTTTAATCAACACTCCCTTCATCGGTGTCGTATATTTTTAAACATTCGTCATCCACAACATATTTTGCAGCATGTTTAAGTACCTTTGCTTCGAAAGGTGTATCTACATTAATTGATTTTCCGTCAATTTGAATCTCCATTTGAGGTTCTGCTTCAATTTTTACGTAACTCGAATGATGTATCTCGATGGCTTTACTTCGATCAGGGAACTCAACTGCCCTGTCTAACGCAGCTGCTGTAAGTGCAGGAACGTACCGAAGAGCCGTCTTGCCCTTTAGTATAACAACCTCAAATTTTCCGTCCCTCGGTCTGTTGTTGTGAGTAATGGACAGGTCCAAACCAATCTTAGAGAAGTTAAGCAAAAGTACGCCTATGCCTTCGGTTTGGATCGTACGGTCCTTAAGTTGAATGTTAAAACGGTAGAGTTGTGGTTTGTTGTATTTGATTGCTGCTCCAATGTATGCAAAAGCTCCAAGAGCTTTTCTAGTATGCATCGCCTCTTCGCTAATTTTTGTACTAAAACCAGCTCCTGCGTTACAACCAAAGCCTCATCTTTGACCACCAACAGTTAGTTCACCAACATCAAAATTTAATGTTTTACATTCACGAGCCATTTTTGCAAGAGCATGAGGTTCGTTTGGTAAAAATAAATTTTGAGCAATTAAATTTGCGGTTCCAGACGGATAGGGCAAAATTGGTATTTGAGTGTCTGCCAAAAAGAAACTAATTTTTGAAATTGTATCATCGTCTCCTGCGGCTACGACCATATCAAAATCTTTGGCATCTTGGAGATGTCTTATCATGTCTGTTGTGTGAATAACATTTCGAACGACAATTTCGTCGTTTTCGCGAGCAAAAGCCCTAATGAAATCATAAACTGAACCTTCGCCGTATCCTGAAGCAATGTTGTTGATTATTAGCAACTTCATGCTGGCTATAATACAGCATTATGCTATTATACGCAAGCAGATCGAAAGGCTAATAATTTTCATGCTAATTACTAAACAGCAAGATTTCGAAGATTTTCTAAACGATGCGAATAACACTAAGGTTGTTGCCATTGATACCGAATTTCTTCGTGATAAAACGTATTGGCCAAAACTTTGCTTGCTTCAAATGGCCATCGACGAAAAATTTGTTTTAGTGGACCCTTTCAAAGTCGATATTAAGTCCTTAAAGAAACTTCTTCAAAATAAAAATGTTGTAAAACTTTTTCATTCACCAAGACAAGATATTGAAATCTTACTCAACGAAGTAGGCGTAATGCCTGATCCTATATTTGACACTCAAATTGCTGCAGGATTTTTGGGGCATAGTTCTCAAATAGGTTATGGAAATTTGGTTTCGGCTGTATTAGGTACGAAGCTGAAGAAAGGTGATACTTATACAGATTGGAGTCTTCGGCCTTTATCAAACAGCCAGCTAGATTATGCAAAAGATGATGTTGTTTATTTAATTGAGCTTTACCATAAAATGTTAAAAGAGCTAAAAGAACTAAATAGACTTGATTGGGTTCTTGAAGATATCAATGAAAAATACTCTGATAAAAAAGTTTATGAGATATTACCAGAAGAGAGATATTTACATTTGAAAAGAGCTTCCACTTTAACAGGTAGACAACTTGCATGTGCTAGAGAACTTGCTTCGTGGCGAGAAAAGATGGCAATTAAAAGAAATATTCCGAGAAAATGAGTTCTTTCTGACGAGCAGATTCATGAAATCTGCAAAAAACAGCCTAAAAAAATTGATGATCTTTTTAGAATGCGAGGAGCCAAGCCAAAACTTAACACTAATGATGCGAGAGACATTTTAAAAGCTGTTGAAAGAGCTAGTAAGCTTAAGGATGAGGATTTGTTAAAGCTTAAAACTGGGAATAAAATGAATGTTAAAGCTGATAAATTTGCTGATGACGAAATTGAAGCAGAGACCGAACTTATGTGTGCTGTTGTTCGACATAGAGCAAAAGAAAATAATATTTCCCCTCAAACACTTAGCTCAAATTCAGACATCAATAAAATTGCATTTGGAGTCAATAGTGGAATTCCGACGCTTTCTGGATGGAGGAAGAAGATTGTTGGGGATGAATTGTTAGATTTAAGAGATGGTAAGATTTCTCTTAGAATTGATAATGGACAATTAGTTATAGAGAGGAAGAAGAATGTATAAAATTTTATCACGACTCGGCCGTTCTTTAATGCTGCCAATTGCTATTTTGCCTGCTGCAGGTTTGTTATTGGGTATCGGCAGTTCATTTACAAGTGATGGGGCTGTTGCGATGTTTCCGTTTTTGGAAAACACTATTGTAAGTGGCGCTTTCACCATCATGAAGGTCGCTGGCAATGCTGTATTTGCCAATATCGCCTTTATATTCGCGATCGGCATTTCAGTAGGTTTTGCTAACGAAGACAAGGGTACTGCTGGTATTGCTGGTGGTATCGCTTATTTGATTTTTACTGCAACCATCAGCGGCATGATTGACATTGTTTATCTTGATGATGTAGTAATAATTGATACAGGAGTCTTGGGTGCATTGGTTGTTGGTGGAACAGTTGCATTTTTACATAACCGCTATCATAAGATTCAACTACCAACTGCTCTTGGATTCTTTGGTGGGTCAAGGTTTGTCCCAATTATTTCATCTTTAGCTGCCATTATTATTGGACTTATTTTCTTTGTTATTTGGCCTCCAGTTGGTGTAGCTCTTCAGGCTGCTGGTGAGTGGATTGCAAGCATTGGACCTATTGGTTCTTTCTTCTATGGATTTTTGATGAGACTTTGTGGAGCTCTTGGCCTTCATCATGTAATTTATCCAATGTTTTGGTATACAGATTTGGGTGGTACAGAAATGGTTAATGGTGCCATGGTATCTGGTGCTCAAAATATCTACTTTGCACAAATGGCAGATCCCAACTTCACCGGAATGTACACTTACGGAACTCGTTTCTTTGCTGGGCGTTTTGCAACTATGATGTTTGGTATTCCTGCATGTGCATTGGCTATGTATCACTCAATTCCAAAAAAGAATAGAGAAGCTTCAAAAAGTTTGTACATGTCAGGTGCTTTGACTTCGTTTTTGACAGGCATTACAGAGCCAGTTGAGTACTGCTTTTTGTTTGTTGCGCCTTGGCTTTATGTAATTCATGCTTTCTTGGATGGTGTTTCTTTCTTTATTGCAGACATTTTATGCATAAGAATTGGTAATGCTTTTTCTGCAGGTTTAATTGATTTTCTGCTCTTCGGAGTTTTTCAAGGGAACGAAGCTACAAATTGGATTTTGGTAATTCCTGTTGGAATTGCTTGAGCTGCTCTTTATTATGTTGTATTTAGGCTTTGCTTAAAATTGAAGAAGGTTGCAATTCCTGGCATGTATACAAAGGACGAATTCGAAGAAGGCCTAAAGGATGCAGATCCAAAAACTAGAAAAGCAAATGCTAGCGTTTCAAAAGAAGATCAACTTCATACAGATGCTGAAAATATTATTGAGGCGCTTGGCAATGCCGAAAATATTGAACAAGTTCAAGCTTGTGCTACTCGTCTTCGGGTTTCTGTTAAAGACGAAAGCAAAGTTAATGAAGATGCTTTGAAGTCGACAGGAGCTTTGGCAGTTATCAATAAAAAGGGTGGAATACAGGCTGTTTATGGAGTAAAAGCCGACTTGTTAAGCACTGAGATTAATGGTATTTTAGGAACAAAGTAGATGCCAGAACAGACAGCACAACCAGATCATTATTCAGTTAGTGATGCTTTGCTAATTGCAAAAACTGGCCTTGAGTCTATTCGCATAAAGATTGTTGGGGAAGTTTCTGAGCTTAGTGATAAGCGAGGTTATAAGGCTGTTTATTTTACAATCAAGGATGCTAAAAGCGCTCTTCCTTGCCTAATGTGGAAGAATAAATATGATGCTGCTGGTGTTGAGATTAGTATTGGCTCTATGGTTGAAATTTCTGGTAAGTTTAGCCTCTACGCAGCCAAAGGACGCATGAAC
>JAZUHG010000026.1:0-22492 GCA_045641605.1 Phoenicibacter sp.
GCTCTTATGAAAGAAAAGGATGCTGCTTCAAAAGAACGTTTGAATAAATTACAAAAAGAGATTGCTTCGGCCAAGGATGCTCTAAATAGCAAGAAGGCCGAATGGCAAAACGAAAAGGATGTTATTGTTAACGTTCAAAACATAAAGACAGATCTTGATAAGGCCCGTGCCGATGAAGAACGTGCGACGCGCGAGGGAAATTTGTCTGAGGCTTCGGAGATCCGATTCTCTCAAATTCCAAAGCTCGAAAAAGATTTGAAGGATGCTGAAAAGCTTCTTGAGAAAAAGCAGAAGGAAGGCGCAATTCTTAAAGAGGAAGTTACTTCCGAAGAGGTTGCCGAAGTTGTATCGCTTTGGACGGGTATCCCTGTTACCAAGATGATGCAAGGTGATTTAGAGAAGCTTGCTAACTTAGAAGAGCGCTTGCACGAACGTGTTATTGGGCAAGATAGGGCGGTGTCGAGCGTGTCAAATGCAATTCGCCGAAGCCGCACTGGTTTATCTGACCCAGAAAAACCAATTGGAAGCTTTTTGTTCCTTGGACCTACTGGCGTTGGAAAGACAGAGCTTGCTAAAGCATTGGCCGAAAACCTCTTCGATACCGAGAAGGCAATGGTTCGTATTGATATGAGCGAATACATGGAGAAGTTTAGCGTTCAGCGTTTAATTGGTGCTCCTCCAGGTTATGTTGGATATGACGAAGGTGGTCAGCTAACAGAGGCTGTTCGCCGCAAACCATATAGTGTAATTTTGCTTGATGAAGTTGAGAAGGCACACCCTGATGTCTTTAACATATTGCTTCAAGTTTTAGATGATGGTCGCTTGACTGACGGTCAAGGTCGCGTGGTTAGCTTTAAAAACACTATCATTATAATGACTTCAAACATTGGTAGTGATCAAATTCGTGAGATTAGTGAGAAGCGAAAAGATGCTGCTCTTGATAGTAAGGGTAAACCTAAGGACTTGAATTCTCCGAAGAATGAGGAGAATTCATTAGCTGACCTAATGAATGATCCTGAAAAAATGACTACAAAGAATCTTGCAGAAATTGCCAACAAGATGCAAGACGCATTGAAGTCTACATTTAAGCCAGAGTTCTTAAACCGAATCGATGAGATTATTACCTTCGATGAGCTATCTCTATCAGATATTGAGCCAATTGTTGATTTGCAACTTAATGATGTGCGCAAGCGTTTGGAAGACAGAGGTATTAGCCTTGAGGTAGATGGTGAAGCTTTGGAGCATTTAGCAATCGATGGATATGATCCAGTTTATGGTGCTCGTCCACTTAAGAGACTTGTACAACGCGAGATTGTTGACAAAATTGCTAACGAAGCTGTAACAGGCAAGTTGCAAGATAATTGCAAAGTAAAAGTCTTCATCAACAAAAACGGCGATTACGAAGCAAAGATAACTAAATAGTTCTTGCATAAAAATATTGCGGGTGTTAGAATTATTTCATCACAAAATTCTATCTACAAAAGGAGGAAGAAATGATTGTAGGTTGTCCTAAAGAAATTATGAACAGTGAAAATCGCGTTGGATTAACTCCTGACAATGTTGCACAGTATGTTGCTCATGGCCATAAGGTTTTAATTCAAACAAAGGCTGGCGAGGCTTCGGGTTTTAGTGATGCTGAATACAGAAAAGCTGGTGCTAAAATTGTAAAGACAGCTCGCGAAGTTTGGTCAAAAGCTGACATGATTCAAAAGGTTAAGGAACCTATCGAGTCTGAATACAAATTACTAAAGAAGGAATCGATCGTTTACACTTATTTGCATCTTGCAAACCACAAAGGCTTGACTGAAGCAATGCTAAAGAAAAAGGTTAAGGGTGTTGCTTTTGAAACAATTACTAACCCTGATGGAACTGGTCGTCCTTGCTTATGGCCAATGTCTCAAGTTGCTGGTTTACTTTCTATACAAGAAGGCGCTAAATACTTAGAGCGTACATATGGTGGCGAAGGTCTTTTGCTCCATGGTGTACCTGGCGTTAAGAAAGGTAATGTTGTTATTATCGGTGGTGGCATGGCAGGTACATATGCTGCTAAAGCTGCTGTTGGTATTGGGGCAAACGTTACAATCATGGATGTTGATCTTAACAGATTAGCCTATCTAGAAGATATTTTCGGTGATCGTGTTACAACATTGTATTCTTCACCAGGAAATATCGAAAATGCTATTAAAGATGCTGACATTGTTGTTGGTTCTGTTCTTATTCCAGGTGCTAAGACACCTCAACTTATCCGCAAAAAACACCTTAAGCTTATGAAAAAGGGTAGCGTAATTGTTGATATTGCCATTGATCAAGGTGGTGCAATTGAGACCTCCCATGTTACAACTCATCAAGATCCAATCTTTATCCAGGATGGTATTGTTCATTATTGCGTTGGTAATATGCCTGGTGCAGTACCTTATACATCAACAATGGCTCTTACAAATGCAACAATCCGAAATGGTTTGTTAATTGCCGATAAGGGTCTTGAGGCTGCTTGCAAGATTAACCCTGGTCTTGTTCCTGGTATTAACACTTATGATGGAAAATGCGTATTCAAAGGCGTTGCAGATGCCTTCCGCATTAAATACACTCCAGTCGAAGAAGTCTTAAAATAAGATTTAACTTATAAATTAAACAGTCCGGCAATCATTGCTGGGCTGTTTTTTTATGGGGAAAATGGCTCGTACTTTGCTATAATGCGTGCTTACGAATAACGGAGATAACATGAAAAAAACTAATAGGAAATTTGAACTTAAAAACAATTATTTTTTAGCTGGTCCGTTTGCGCTCGTTGCATTCTTTTTGACCGATGTTATTGCTGGTTATAATTTTCCAGGTTATGACTGGGTTGCTAAATCAAGAGCGGACTTAACTGCTCTAAATTCCTATTCTTTTGTGTATGGAATTGCCTTTAGTGTTATTTATTGCGGCTTGTTTTGTTTTGCAATTTATTGTTTATACAGGTATTTTAAAGGTCGTAAAACAGAAAAGAATCTTGGTCGTGGCCTTAGATTATACATGATTGCTTCAGTTGTCCTAGCTATCGGAACAACAATCTTTATGATTCCTGAGGTAGGAACTTTTGAAAATGCTAAAGAACATGCATTTATTGGTACAACTACAGAGGTTGTGGATAGCGACTCTGATGTAACAGAAACTCAAGAAGTATTTAGCATGGATGCTACTATGGATAACTTAGCTAATCTTGGCGAAGCAATTGCACATCCACTTACTATTGCGCGCTTACTAAGCATTGCTGTTGGTGTAATTATGTGCATTGTGGCCTTTATATTCATTGTAATTGCGGGCTTTAAGAAGAGTAAAAATTTATTGTTTAGCGCTGCTGCGGTATTTTGTTTGGTTCTTGTTTTGTATTCTTTCTTCGCTACATTACTTATGGATTCAACAACTCTTGGGTTAAATACACGTTTTGGCGCATATGCAATTACGTTTTTTGCTTGCTTCTTAAGCTCTTATGTTTATGTAACTAATATCGAAGAGTAATTTTGAGCGCTAATCTAGAACGAAAATTAGGTTTATGGGCCGTAGTATCTCTAGGCATTGGAACCACCATAGGTACAGGTATATTTTCGACGATGTCCGAAGTCGCGGCAATTTCGGGTTGTAGCATAATCTTGATTATTGCTTTTACTGTTGGTGGATTGTTGCAGATTCCAGCTAACTTTTGTTATGCAGAGTTATCCAGTGCTTACCCAGAAAATGGCGGTTATTATATTTATATTAGAGAAGCAGGAAGCCCATTTTTAGCATTTTTGTGTGGATGGTCAAGCTTTTGGGCATTGGATCCACCATCGATATCCATCATTGCTTTGGGCCTTGTAAATCATTTGGCTTTCTTGACGCACTTAGATCCATTACTTTTAAGAACAATTTCTGTTTTGATAATAGTAGTTTTTATGATTACGAATATTATGTCTGTTAGGGCTGGCAGTTTTATTCAAGTAGTCTTAACAACTTTAAAGGTTATTCCTTTTGTTATTGTTGTTGGCATCGGGTTATTTTACTTAAAAGATAATTTTATTGGTGCCGAAGTCGCGCAAATGAGCCAAACCATGAGTGAGTCGCCAATATGATTTTTAACTCTTATATCTGCCATTGCAGCAACAACTTTTGCTTATGACGGAATGTATGCTCCAACTTACATGACTGGAGAAGTAAAGAACCCTAAAAAAGTTATGCCAGTAGCTTTTGTTATTATGGCTTTTGTTGTTATTTTGCTTTATGTTGGATTATCTATAGTGTCAAGCGGGCTTTTAAGTACAGAACAAATAGCTGCAAGCGATGCTCCAATCGCCGAAGTTGCAGCTCAAATTCCTTTTGTAGGTGGCTTCGCAGAGTATGCAGTTGCGATTATGGCTTCGATAGTTATTATTGGAACAATGGCAAGTGCAATTATGTATCAACCAAGACTTGGTTATTCGATGGCCAAGGATGGAACATTCTTTAAAATTTTTGGTAAAGTTCATCCAAAATACAAATCTCCTTACGCTGCCATAATTATTCATGGTGGTTATTCGATAATTTTAACTTTTGTTGGAGATTTAGGTATGTTATTAGGTTATTTTACGCTCATTACACTCATTAGAAATTTTGCTACTTTTGGTTCCATCTTTTTCTTGAGAAATAAAAAAGCTTATAAACCTAGTTATAAATGCCCTGGAGGTTTGGCTTGTCCGATAATTTCTTGTTTAATTACAGGTGCACTGGTAATTGGATTATTTTTGTCTCAGCCAATTCCAAGTATAATTTCGGTTGTAGTTTTGTCTATTACAGGTGCTATAGCCTATAAAGTATGAGAAGCAAAAAATTAGCGAAGAGTAGGGTTAGCTATTTCAAAAAAATCAAAATATCAAAATTCAAAGTTAGAACGTAAAATAGGCTTACGCGCAGTTATTGGTTTGGGCGTTGGCGCTACTGTGGGTGCGGGAATTTTTTCTACAATATCAAATGTTGCAGGCACGGCTGGAAATAGTTTGTTTTTGGTTATCGCTTTTGCCGTTGCGACTTTAATTCAAATTCCCGGCAGCTTTGTTTATGCAGAGTTGGCAAGTGCATATCCCGAAGATGGGGGCCACTACGTTTATTTTCGTGAGGCCGGCTTTAAAGTACTTACTTTTATTATTGGTTGGCTAACATTTTTAGCATTGGATGCTCCTGGAATGTCTCTTATGGCTTTAGCAATAATTAATTATTTGGGGCATTTGTTCCCGGTAAATCCTTTAATTCTTAAACTTATAGTTATTGCTATTGTAATAAGCTTTGCTTTAATGCACATTAGGTCTGTAAAGAGGGGTGCGACGTTTCAAGCAGCACTGACCTTTATTAAGATAATTCCTTTTGTATTGATTATTGGTGTTGGCTTATTTTTTGTTAATCCAGATTTGTTATTTTCAACTACTCCCATAGCCGATACTTCACAATCTTATATTGGTACAAACCCTATGCTTGCATTACTTGCTGCAATTTCGCTAAGTGTATTTTCTTGCGATGGCATGTTTGCAGGATGTTATGTTTCAGGAGAAATTAAGAACCCCAACAAGACTCTTCCTAAAGGTCTTGTTCTTTCGGCCTTAATAGTTATGTTGATTTATGTATTACTAACTACAGTGGCTTCGGGATTGATGCCTGTTGATGAGCTTGCATCAAGCAAAGCTCCTATTGCCGATATGGCTGCCAAGCTTCCGTTTATTGGTTCTTATGCTGGACCATTTATTGATGTGGTTGCCATTATTGTTATTTTAGGAACAATTTCAAGCTGCATGTTGTACATGCCACGCTTTGAATTTGCCATGGCTCGTGACGGTTTATTTTTTCCGGTTTTTTCAAAAGTTCATAAGAAATTCAAAACCCCTTATAGAGCAATCACAATTTTTATGCTTTATGTAGTGTTTTTAATATGTTTTCAAAATATCGAAAGCTTACTTGGTTCAGTCTCGATTATTATTCTTTTGAAAAACGCATTAACGTATTTCACAATATTTTTGCTCCGAAGAAAAAGTAATTACAATCCATCGTATAAAGCTCCAGGAAATTGGCTAATGCCTGTTATATCTTTTTCGGTTACTGCTTTTCTTTTAGTTTTTGCTATTGCTACTGCTACGCTTCAACAGATTTTGTTTAATGTAGTGATAATAGCTATTGGCGTTGTAGCGTATTACATTTGAAAAGCATTTAAGAAAAAGAAAGCTTAATATCTAAAATAAGCTTATAGGGTCTATATCTATTGCAACTTTGACTTTGGTAGTGGCTTTTAGTTTTTTAAATGATTTTATAATTAATCCCGATAAGTCATAATCTTTTGGTGCTTTTAGAACTATATGGAATCTAAATTGATTTCTAATTTTTTCCAAGACACATGAAGTCGAAGGCATGAGATTTACGTCGTCAGACAAATTATCTTCTAATAGCTCTTGGGCAGTGTTGCAATAGTTTTTGACTGTGTCTTCGTCGCCTCCAGAAAATACAATATTGGCTAATTGATAATATGGAGGGTAGTGCAAAAGTTGGCGCTTTTGAGTTTCTATGGTCAGGAATGTTTTTTTGTCGTAGTTTGCGGCAAGTTCAATTGCTTCGGTGTCTGGTGAATAAGTTTGAACTATGACTTTTCCGGCTTTGTTGCCTCTTCCTGCGCGTCCAGCAACTTGCAAAATCATATTAAAGGTTCTCTCGCTGGATCTAAAATCGGGAAGGCTTAAATTTGTGTCTATCAGCACAATTCCCACAAGTGTTACATCATCGAAGTCCAGGCCTTTCGCTATCATTTGGGTTCCAACAAGTACTGCAGGACCTGGTTTGGCAAATTCTTCCAGGCATTCTTTATGCCCTTGGCTGCTTTTGGTTGTATCTGCATCCATGCGCACGACTCTTACATTTGCTAAATCATTTTCTTGCAAAGTGGTGTGTAAACTTGCCTCTACACTTTGAGTCCCGGCTCCGTATTTTGCAATGTATGGACTTCCGCATTCTGGACATTTAACTGGGGCATCTTCGACGTGTCCACAATGGTGACATTTTGTCTGGGCCTTTGTACCAGAAATTTCATGGTAGGTAAGTGTTGTTGAGCAATTTTTACAAGTGGGAGTATAGCCACATTCACGGCAGAACATGTAGTTTGAAAAACCTCTTCGGTTATGGAAGAGTAAAACCTTGTTGCCTTCTTTTAGTTCTTTTACAAGAGCTTTTTCTAAAGAGAACGAAAATAAATTCTTCCTTCCACCTTTAAATTCGTTGCCCATATCGACTATTTCTATTTGCGGAAGAGGCTTTTTATTTGTTCGCTCTGGGAGATGTATTAAATGTCAATTATCAATAGTTTTGCAATTATGAAGTGCTTCTATCGAAGGCGTGGCAGATCCCATCACTACCACAGCGCCTTTTTGTCTTGCTCATCATGTTGCGCATTCGCGTACATGGTAGCGAGGGTTATTGTCTTGTTTGTAAGAGTTTTCGTGCTCTTCGTCAATTACGATTAATCCAAGATTTTTTATTGGGCTAAAAAGCGCACTTCTAGCTCCGATGACTATGTTTACCTCACCATTTTTAATTCTCTTAAATTGATTGAAACGCTCTGCCGGTGTCATTTTTGAATGTATAACAGCAATTGATTTACCAAACCTTGAACTAAAGCGTGAAACAGTTTGTGGTGTTAAAGAAATTTCAGGAACTAAAACAATTGCAGATTTTCCTTCTTCAACTACTTTTTTTATCGCTCTTAAATATACTTCTGTTTTGCCACTGCCCGTTACTCCGTCTAAAACAAAAACTTCATTTGATTTAGAATCGATTGCTGTATTTATTGACTTAAGAGACTGAGTTTGGCCTTCAGTTAATTTGAAATTTGCTCAATCTTTTTCTTGAAAGTCTTTTGAGATGTATTTTTCCGTGTAGTTTTTATCGCTAATTCGATATTTGTGAGTGCTTGCGATCCATTTTTCTCCTACATGTTTTAGCCTTGGCATTGATCCACTTGGAACAAAAAGTCGTAAAGAAGTGGCAACTGAACATATATATTTATTAGATATAAATTTTGCAAATTCATAAGTTTCTTTATTGAAATAAGATTCGCTCACTACGCAAGCGAGTGCTTTTAGTGTGTTTGCTGGACGAGAAATTTCAGATTCGTCTACGACATCGATGATAAAACCAAGTTTATATTGCTTTCCGAAGGGGACCAAAACCACGCAACCTACCTCGGCTTCGTAGTTTTTTTCGGACACAAACTCAACTTGAGGAGTTTTGCCTGGTAATATTGCGAAATCTAAAGAATTCGAGAACTGGTTGCTTTGTATGTCTAATATTACTTTTGCAACATTCATAGTAGCGCTATTTTAACCTAAGTTGTCATTTTGAGGTTGAGAATATATAGAATTGTGGTATAAATAGTAGCTTGGTAAATCGACTGAAAGGTTTAAATGGCTACAAAAGCTAAAACATCTAAAACTTCAAAGAAATCACCAAAAAAGACCACTGTAAAGGCTAGTGCTAAAAAAACTGCGGCAAAGAAGCCGACTGCTAAGAAAGCAACTACAAAAAAGCAAGCCAAACCAGCGGCAAAGAAAACAGTAGCAAAAAAGCAAACAGTAAAGAAAGCAACAAAAACAACAGCTAAAAAAACAACGAGAAAGACAGTTGCAAAAAAGACAACTGCAAAAAAGACTGCCAAGAAGACTTCGGCAGCAGACAAGGCCAAAAGAAATGCGCAGCTTGCAAAAGAAATGCAAGAGTTATTTGACGCAATGGAATTTGATGGCAAAAAACCAGCTAAGAAGTCAGGCAAAAAATCCTCAAAGAAAACAGAAGCCTATGATGCAGACGCCTTGGATAAAGAGCTTACTGCAAGTGCTGCTCCTGTCGAAGAAGAGGTTGAAGAGGTGGACATCACTGCAACTTTGGATGACTCTGACATCGATAAGCAAGTCGCTGCTGAAGAAAAACAACTTGCAGAAGATGCTGACGATGGCGAAGAGGTGCTAGAGGCTGAAGACTTATTGGAAGGTATTCCAGAAGCTGAGCTAAATGCAGTGCCTGAGCCTGGTGCGTTACCTCGTGTATCTAACAAAAACACAAGGTCTGCAAGGGTTCGTGCACGTAAGCATGTTTTTGACCAAAGTACTGTTATGCTTATGGGTGACCCTGTTCGTATGTATTTAAAGGAAATTGGTCGCGTACCTCTTTTGGATGCTGAGCAAGAAAAAGCTCTTGCTATGAAAATTGAAAATGGTGTTAATGCTACAAAAGAGCTTGATGCGCTATATGAAAAAGAAAAGGCTGGCAAAAAGGTTGATCGTAAAGAGCACCGACGCTTGAGCCGTAAGGAACAAGCCGGAATTGATGCGAAGAGCGATTTAACTGAAGCTAACCTTCGCCTTGTTGTTTCAATTGCTAAGCGCTACATTGGTCGTGGTATGACTTTTTTGGATCTTATCCAGGAGGGTAATCTTGGTTTAATCCGTGCAGTTGAGAAGTTTGATTACCGCAAGGGATTTAAGTTTTCGACATATGCAACATGGTGGATTAGACAGGCTATCACTCGTGCTATTGCAGATCAGGCCCGTACGATTCGTATTCCTGTTCACATGGTTGAAACAATTAATAAAATGACAAGAATTCAACGTCAGCTTCTTCAAGAGAAAGGACGTGAGCCTACGGCTGAAGAAATTGGTAAGTTGATGGAACTTCCAGCTGAAAGGATTCGAGAGATTCAACGTATTTCTCAAGAGCCAGTAAGTTTGGAAACTCCAATCGGCGAAGAAGAAGACAGCCAGCTTTCGGACTTTATCGAAGATGAAAAGGCGGTTATGCCAATTGATGCTGCTAGCTTCTCGCTTTTGCAAGACCAGCTTATGAAAGTTTTGGGAAGTTTGGGTGAGCGCGAGCGTAAGGTTATTACACTTCGTTTTGGTTTGCAAGACGGTCTTCCTCATACATTAGAAGAGGTCGGAAACGAATTCAACGTTACCCGTGAGCGCATTCGTCAAATCGAGAGTAAGACTTTAGCGAAGCTTCGTCACCCCTCACGCTCATCTAAACTTAGGAATTACTTGACAGAGTAATAATGCTATTAAAAAAATAAGTTTTGGGTTATTTGTTAGTATATAAATTCTTCAAAATTATTACATGGTTTTTAATTAAGAATTCCTAAATATTATGGTATTATATATGCATTACTGAGGAAAAGGAGAAACTATGAAGGCTAGACACCAATCAGTTCAAAGTAAAGTTTCAAAACGATTCATTTTATTATCGATTATTTTATCGGCTGTACTGTTAGTGCTTTTACCTTTTTTAATTAGACCTTTTGTTTTTGCGGACGTTAATGAAGCTTCAAATGATTTAGTTGATCCTAATTATGCAACTAAGGAATATTGAGATAAAGAATACGGCATTTCCCGTACGTATATAGATCAGAGTTTTTTCACTCCCGGAAAGACTATCACTGAAGGTGATTATTTTATTAAAACAAATATTGATGTTAATGGCGTTACGTCAACTGGCGATACTGATAAGCCTGGTGCTGGTATTTCTATTTCTGGTGATGTTAGGTTTTTCTTGGAAAGACCTGCTGCTGGCCAGCCAGGGCCAACGTTGAATTTTAAAGGTGGAGATTCTTGCAATGCCAATGGTGCAGCTCCTGGTATAGAGCTTACACAAGGAAATTCTTTGACATTCCAAGGTGTAGGTACTGTAAACGCCAATGGAGGACTATGAAACAATAATCCAAATTCCTCTTACCCTAAAGCTGGTGGTAAAGGAGGGGACGCTAATACAGGTGCAGTTATTGTTGTTCCATGGTATGAATCTGGAGGAGGAGGAGATGGCTCCGAAGGATTAGGTGGTGCAGGTGCAGCAATTGGCTCTTTTGGAGGTAATGGCGGATCTGGTGCTAAGGGTCCATCTGGGAAACACGATCTTGCAGGAACCCAAGAATCAGATGGTAATGATGGCTCTTCTGGTGGCGATGGTGGTAATTCCTCAAATTTTGGTATTTTAATTGCTATTGGTAATGTGGTGATTAATGCTGAAAAAGGATATGTAATTGACCCTAAATTTAAAGCTGCCGGCAATTGTGGAATCACTGCTTGTTTAGACACCATAGCTGCAGGTTCCAATGCAGGTGCTGGTGGCGGCGGAGGAATTGGTGGTGCTGGTTGAGCTGGAGCTGCCATAGGTTCCGGTGGTGCTGGCGGCGGCGGTGGTGGTGCCGGCGGCGGTGGTGGTACTAATTATTGAAATATTGGTCATCATGAAGATTACGATGACATATTTTTAAATGGCGGCGGCGGTGGCAACGGCGCTAGTGGTTTTTTTCATCAGCTTTTAGGCGGTGGTGCTAATCAAGATGGTGAGGATGTATCTTTGAAAGCTTCAGCTGGAGAAGCTATAGGACAATCAACAGATTTAAACAATAATCAATCCGATGGCGGCATAGGGAGTTATCAAAATTTCAGTAAACCATATGGCTATGCTGGTCATGGTGGAAGCGGTGGAAAAGGTGGAATTTCCGGAAACGGTGGTTATTTTTACTCAGCAATAATTAATAGTATTGCAACTAACGCAAGCGCGAATAGAGCAACCGGTACTTCTTCAACTTATCTTAGAAGATTTGTTGATAATCTTTGTAAGATCACATTTAATAACAGTTTGGTTGACTGGTGCGCTGCATACGTAACAGACGAAAATGATCCTGTAATCCCTGAAAATTACGTATATAACTTTCCCTCTGGAACTATTTTGACCGATGATAATCATGATAGAACAAAAGTAAAGTATGAAGATAATATAAAAGCTGGTGGGTGGGCTACAGTTACCCACACCGGCTTAGACACTCCTGATGAGGGATGTGTTCTCACTAATGAAAATTTAGAGTTTCCTGGTAGCGTTTCAGCAGAATTTTACTTAGTTAAAAAAGGCGCTGTTGAAGTAGGATTTAGTGTAGATAACGTAGAGTATAGTGGACATCCAATCACTATAGATCCTTCAAAATTACAAGTGACGTTTGAAGGGCAAGACGTAACTTCTGAACTTAAATCATATGACATTCAACCGAAATTTTATATTGTTGAAGGGGATAAATTAATTGAGCTTGATGAAGCGCCTAAAGATGTTGGAAATTACAAGGTGGAAGTTTATATTTTTAGTGATGATTATATTGGTAAAAGTGGAATGCTTGATTTTGAAATTACAAAAAAGGACGCAACAATTCATGCTCTTACTGCTTTTCATAACACAGGAGAACCAGAGCCAGATTTAAAAGCCTCGATTAGTGGTGTTGTTCAAGGTGAAGTATTAACCAAGGACGCAGATTATACTTTAACATTAGATCCTATTGAGTGTTCAGAATTTGTTAAGAAGATTAAAGTTAATATTATTGAATCTAGCCATCTTATTGGGAATTACAATATTACTACTAAAGATGGATATTATTTTGAACACAATCCACAAGCTAATGCGAAACTCTCAGTTGTTAATTCTGAAGGGGGAACAGAACTTGTCACAACATATGGAAGTCCTCTTCCGCAAATTCAAGTAAAGGCGGAAGACTTTGACGATTCTCATACTCCTGTTAAGGGTGTAGATTACGAAGTTGTTTATGATGAACACGCAAAAGATGCAGGTGAGTATCCTGTTTATATTGTTCTTCTTCCAACAGACATAACTTTGTACTACAACATTGAGCTTGTTTCTAATAATATTGTTATTAACAAAAAAGATGCACAGTTAAGTTTCCCGCAAGAAATTACAAAGACATATGGAGATAAGGATCCTAAGATCGATGTAAGCATTGAAGGCCTTGTTTATCAAGAAGAATTTATAGAGGGTGCAACAGGCGATTATGAAATAATGAGAACAATGGGAGAGGATGTTGGCAGTTATACAATCAAAGCTGATGTTAAAGTCAAAGGACCTACTTCAAAAAATTACAATGTGACAACTCAAGACGGAAGTTTAGTTATTAATAAAAGAGACGCTAAAGTTTGAGCTGAAGACATTATTAACGGATATGGCCTTCCAGAAAAAGCACTAGTTCTTAATCAGGGCTCTGATTTAGTTTGGGGAGAAAAGTTAGTTAAGGACGAAGATTTCACTATTGATAGAACTCGCGGTACAGGTGATCCTGAACCTAAAGGAGATTATACAATTACACCTACAATAATTAATGATGGGCCAATAGCTAAAAACTATAATATTACTGCTGAAACCGGGAAGTATATAATAAAAGAGAAAACTGCCAGAATAAGTGCTAACAACAAAACTTCAGTCTATGGAGAAGCCGACGAAGATCTTACTGTCACGGCTGAAGGTCTTCAGCCAGGAGAAGAGCTTCAAAAAGATGAAGATTATAAAATAAGTAGAGAGCAAGGAAAAGATGTAGGAACTTATACTATTAACATTGATATTATTGAAGATGGTCCTGTATCGACGAATTATTATTTTCAAACCATTACGCCAGGTATTTATACAATTACGCAAAAGACCGCTACTTTAAGGGCGGATGATCAAGAGCAGGTATATGGTGATAATCAAGTAGCTTTGACAGTTAGCGCAGATGAGTTAGTCGGTGAAGATAAACTTGTTGAGGGTGAGGATTATACTATTTCAAGATCAGATCCCGAAAACTTCAATGTGGGTGACTATGTAATTTCCGCAGTTGTAATAGCCGAAGGCCCCGTTGCTAAAAATTATAATTTTACTACACAAAATGGAACTTATGAAATCACTAAAGCCAAAGCTGAAATCATTCCGTTAGGTGGTCGCTGAAATTGAAAATATTATGGCGATATTGACCCAGAGTTTAAAGCGGATGTAAGTGGCTTAAAGTATGATGATGAATTTAAAGTAAATATAGACTATGTTCTTTATAGGGATGATGGAGAAAAAGTAACGGAGCCGCACGTAGTTAAATCTAGGGTTTTAGAAACTAGTGTTACTGGTAATTACGATATAGACACCACAAAAACTGGAGAATTTGTAATTAAAGAATTTAAACATTTTGATGAGGTAGATATTGAATCTCTTAAAGAGCCACTTGTTTATAAAGGAGAGCCCTTGTGTCCAGATTTTAATGTAACTTTTGATTTTGGCGGCATAAATGAATATGAAATTAATGGGTCACGATTAAAGAAATTTGAAAAAGGTGTGGATTACGAGATAGAGTATATCAACAACGACAAACCTGGAACAGCAACAGCAATAATTACTGGAATTAATGGGTGTTATGGAACTACAGAGACGACATTCGATATTATTAAAGACCCTAATGCTCCCGATCCTGAATTGGTCGATGCAGCACAGACTTATGATGAGGTGGGCAACATTGTTATTATGCTTAGCGTTATTTCTGTTGTTTTTGGTTTAGTTCTTATAATGTTACGAAAAAGAGAAGAATAAAATAATTATAGATACCAGTATTAATAAGAATAGGATGCTTGCAAAATAGCATCCTATTTTTTTCTGCCTGCCAGCTTCTATGATACGGTCCATCAAACCAATTTTATTTTTCAAAAGAGCACAGCCTTTTTCAAGTTTAGGTTTGCCAAGCATTTTCTTGATTTTTAAATCACCGTTTGTTTTTACTATTTCTTTTTGTTCAAACTTATCTAATTTGATGTCTGGTCTTGCTCCATTTTGTAGTTTTTCAGATAAGTTTTCTATGAAATGCTCGTAAGCTTCTTTGTCTTTTTTACTATAGGCCATAATTAAAAATTCAGCGAAGTGCTGGGACTTCGGTTCATTATATGCAACATATGATAAAAGTGATACTACATTAAGACCCTTATTTAACCAAAGTTGAACTTGCTTGGAGTCTTCGGCGTTGAGGCTTGCAGCTTTATAGCCGAATTTGTTAATTATAGAGATCTCAGTTTTTTTTGAATTAGGCTTAAGCGAAAAGCTATCTCCAACAAGACTGTTTGAGCTAGTTAGCTGGGCAGCAGAGCGCTTGTCCTTCGGGTAAGCTTGAAAATATTTGGCGTAAGTTTCCTGTGTCATAGGCTCAATTTTAGCATAAAATGTATAGTCCCATGATTAATGAGATAAGTAACATATTAAAAAATACTAAGGAGCTTGAAAGTTATTATAAGAATTTGACCGAAGGCAAGGACGCATCCATTGCTGTTGTAAGTTCGGCCAGACCTCTTGTTGTTGCAACTGATTTTTGTTCCTTTAAAAAGCCAATGTTGGTCGTTGTTCCAGGTGATAAAAACGCCAAGTTTTTTGCTTCGGAGTTACGTAAGCTCCTTGGACCGCAGGATATTGTTGAATACAGGCAGGATTTGTCTCATGGAAAAAGAATGCTTGCCCTAAACACTTTAAAGAACGGGAAAAAACAAATTGTTGTTGCAAGTGCAAGCACTGCCCTTCACAAAGTCAATGTTGAAGACATTAATAATTTGAGTCCTTTAAACCTTGAGCAGGGCAGCGAATATGATTATAAAGAAGTTATGCGCAAACTTAAAACGCTTAATTACACGAGGTTGGAAGCTATTGATGGGCCTGGAACCTTTAGTGTTAAGGGTGGAACAATCGACATATTTCCGTCGCAGTCTAACTTTGCAGTGAGAATAGATTTCTTCGGAGACGAAGTTGAGGAGATCCGTCGCATCGTTTTGTCTACTGGCCAAACAATCAACCCGCTAAAAAATATTGAGATTTATAGCGCAAGTTCTGCCGAAGCCAGCGAAGACACAGTCGCGCTTCAAGATATTATAAGCCGTAAAGTTGTAGTTTATATGGACGAACCACGAGGTGTTTTGGATGATATGCGCAACTATTATGCGAGTCTTGGAACAACCATTAAGATGTCAAGGCATGATAGGAAGCTTAAGTTTCTTGATCCATTGAAGGTTGACTTTTCAAAAAGTCAAAATGTTTCGCTGGTTTCAATTATGCAAAGGGGGCTTAAGCCTGATGCGAAACTTACGCTCAAGCGTCCACCGAAACATAAGACTATCGAAGAGCTATCTTCGGCGCTTCCTGATTATAAAATTGTCACAGAGCTTGATGTGGATATGACATATCTTATTCCAGATGCCAAGCTGGCTTTGGTTTGTAAGCAAGCACCAAAATACTTGGCAGCGGCTCAAGGTGAATATTATGATTTGTCTGCAAGAGAATATGTGGATATTACTAAAATTACGTTTCCATATAAGCCTGGCGATTATGTTGTTCATTCGTTTTACGGAATTGCATATTTCAAAGACATTGTTAAGCGGCAAATAGCAGGTAGTGTGCGTGATTATTTGCTGCTTGAATATGCAGATAACGATAAACTTTTTGTCCCGATTGAACAATTTGAGCGCATCACAAAATATGTTGGCCCTCAAGGCAGCAAGCCAAAAGTTACTCGTCTAGGCACTGGGGATTGGTCAAAGGCGATGAGCCGTGCAAGAAAGGCAACGCGAAAGATGGCTTTTGATTTGGTTGATGTTTATAGTCGACGCGCAATTGCGAAGGGCCACGCCTTCGGAGCTGACAATAACAAACAAAAGAAGATGGAAGCTGATTTCCCTTACCTTGAGACCGAAGACCAAATGCGTGCGATTGAGCATGTTAAGGCTGACATGCAAGCTGTTAAGCCTATGGACAGGCTAATTTGTGGCGATGTTGGTTTTGGAAAGACCGAAGTCGCGTTGCGCGCTGCTTTTAAGTGCGTACAAGACAAAATGCAAGTAATGTTTTTATGTCCAACGACCATTTTGGCGCAGCAACATTATTCAACATTTACGAAGAGACTTGACCATTATGGTGTAAAAATTGATGTATTAAGCAGGTTTAAAACTGCTAAAGAAGGTAAGCTAATTGCCGAAGACTTTTCAAACGGTAAGCTAGATATTTTGATTGGTACGCACAGGCTTCTTTCACGTGATATTAACCCCAAAAATCTTGGTTTAATAATTGTCGATGAAGAACAGCGCTTCGGTGTAGGACATAAAGAGCAGCTTAAAAATTTCCGTGAAAGTGTTGATGTTTTGACTCTAAGCGCCACTCCCATCCCTCGAACGATGCAAATGGCAACTTCGGGTGTTAGAGATATGAGCATTATTAATACACCGCCGGACAACCGTAAAGCTGTTAAGGTTCATGTGGGGGAATGAGACCAAGACATCGTGAGCGATGCTATTCGCAATGAAATTTCGCGTGGTGGGCAAGTTTATTATGTAAGCAACCGCGTGCGCACTATAAAAGATGCTGCCGAACGTGCTGGTCTTGCTGCAGGTGAGGCTCGTATTGGCGTTGTTCATGGTAGGATGAAAAAGAATCAGATTGAGTCTGTCATGGAAGACTTTAGCGCAGGAAATTTTGATGTCTTGGTTGCCACAACTATTATCGAAAACGGTATCGACAACCCCAACACCAATACGCTCATTATTGAAGACAGTCAAAACTTAGGCCTTGCTCAAATGTATCAACTTAAAGGACGCGTTGGTCGAGGGACAGACCAAGCCTTCGCTTACTTTATGTTTAGAAACAATGCACCTCTTAGCACCGATACTATTGCGCGTTTGGAAGCAATTGACGAATACACAGACCTTGGTAGTGGGATGCAAATTGCCATGCGCGACCTTGAAATTAGAGGCGCGGGAAATTTCTTGGGGGCAGAACAAAGTGGTAATTTAAGTCATATTGGTTTTGATTTATTTGCTCAAATGCTTAAAAGCGCAGTTGAGAATACTCAAAAATACGATCAATACGAGCAAAACACCGAAGACGAGGAATACCTGGCACCTTCCATCTCTTCGGTGGCTGTTAATATTCCTGGAAGTGCATATTTATCAAATGAAGTAATTCCTGAAATCGAGAAGAGAGTAAATTGGTATAGAAGATTTTCTTCGGCAAAGAGTTTGGAAGAAGTCTTGATGTTAGAAAAGCAGCTTAAAAAAGACTATAAAGAACTAAACGATACATGCAAGAACTTCTTGTTAAAGTCTCAAATTGCCGCTGTTGGCTTAAAATTGGGTTTTAAGTTGATTTCAGTTGTTAGGGGAAATTTAGTCCTCGAAGGTAAGCAACTAAGCCTCGCAAAGCAAAAAGAACTCAGACAAATTGAAGCTACTTATTTCTCTAACAAGAAAAAAATTAGCATTCCGCTTAACAGAATAATTGATAATGACCCAGAGCTTTTATTTGGTCAACTCCTAGACTTCCTTATTAATTGAGAGTTTTAAATCTGGTATAATTTTCGATAATCTATAATGCACTAACCACTTATTATTGGAGGTAAGGATGAGCGTAAAACGTATTCGAAATTTCTTTATATTTGCCGTCATTTCTCCTATTATTTTATTTATTATTCTATCGCCAGTTATTGCCAAGGCCTCAAACGAGAGCGAGGTTAAGCAATCTGTGCCATGGTATCAGGTTGATGTAACTTCTGGTGATAATGCCGATCAAGCTTTTATGCGAAATTATCAAAAATGAGTTGTATGCCAAGTGGTACCTACTGCTATGTCGCACTGTTATGACACTAAAGGCATTTTAAATATTAAGGCAGCAAAGATGTTTCACGAAGGTGCTCCTGGTCCTTATTCTCCTACAGGTCCAAAATATATAGACTCAGATGTCCATAAAGTTTTAGAGGCGATGTGTACCGCATTGCAAATTCCAGATTATGGTGACAGTGAAGTTATTGCTTCAAAAGAGCTAATAAAATCACGTGTAGAAGAGTGAATTCCTTATTATGAGGGTGCTATTGTTCATGATGGCTCTGATTTAAATGGTTATCTTGATACTTTTTATATTTTGCAAAATTCTGGTGGTATGCAATATCAATGGTACAGCAACGATGACAACCATGAGCTATATTGTCAAGGGCATTTTATTGAGGCAGCTGTTGCTCATTATAGGGCTACTCAAAAAATTAATGATGGCTCTGCAGATCCTAGACTCTTTAATGTAGCTTGGAGCTGGGCTGATCATATTGTTAGTTGATTTGGTCCAACCGCAACACCTCCAGCTTATCATCGTACTCAAATTCCTGGTCATGAAGAAGTTGAACTTGCTTTAGTTAAGCTCGCTAAGCTTTGTATTGAGATTGGTGGAGAATATGCTTCAAAAGCCGAACAATATTTAGACACTGCTGCCGAATTTTTGGGTTTACGAGGGCATGATTGGGACAGCAGAACTGTTGATAATATTGGAAAATTGTTTTGCCGTGAATATGCTCAAGATCATAAACGAGTAGAAGAACAAACCTATGCTGTTGGTCATGCTGTACGTGCTCAATATCTCTATACTGGAATGAGCGATTTAGCAGCTATTAGCCCAGAATACGCTGCTAAATATGAAACTGCATTAAAAACTCTTTGAGATGATAGTGCTTATAAAAAGCAATATATTACAGGTGCTGTTGGTGATAAATTAAGAGAAGATATGAAGTACCCTGAAAGTTTTGGTAGGGAATACGAATTATCCAATTACGAAGCCTATGGTGAAACTTGTGCTGGAATAGCTAACATGCTATGGAGTCGTTCTATGAGCACACTATATGATGGTTCTCAATATGCTGATGTTATTGAAAAAGATATGTACAATGCTGTTTTAGGTTGTGCTAATTTTGATGGCAATAAGTTTTATTATCAAAACCATCTTGCAGACATCAACTCTTTTGATAGAAACAGCTGGTTTGATACCGCATGTTGCCCACCAAATTATGCAAGAACCTTACTTCAAATTAGTGGCTTTATTTACAATACTGGAAGTGATGATGTATATATAAATCAATATATCTCTAACAATTCTAATTTTAATGTTGGTGAAAACAATGTTCAAATTGCTATGAAAAGTGGTTTCCCATATAACGAAACAGGCGAAATTAATGTTACTTCGTCGGCTTCTTCAAATTTTAAAATACATCTAAGAAAACCTAGCTGGACAAATAATTACAGCATTAAAGTAAACGGAAAAGACGTATCTCCTATAGAGCAAGATGGATATTTGGTTCTTAGCGATATTTCTTGGTCTTCAACACCAACAAAAATTGAATTTGATTTTGACATGCCACTAAATTATGTTAAATCAGACGACAATGTTTATAGAAATAAGGGACTTGTCGCTCTTCAACGTGGACCTATAGTATATTGCATGGAGGCGTGCGATAACGCTGATACTGATCTTCTTAGAGCTTACTTAGTTCGTGAGGGAGACGATTTATATAAGTTCGAACAAAAAGAATTTCTTAACTCTGAAGGAAAAAATCCATATGGCATTCGTACAGTTAATGTTTTAACTCATAAGGGAAAGTATATTAAAGATGGTTCCACGCTAGACAAGACTTTAACTTTTGTCCCTTATTATTCGAGGTGTAACAGGACTCTTGGGGCAATGACTGTTTTAGTTAGAGATGGAGACATTTCAAAAGACACAATTCAAGAAAAAGGTAGTGCTAGTGCTAGTTATTCAAGCGGAACAAGACCTTTCGATGGCGTAGGTTTTATTAACGATGGACGCCTTGAAAGCGATGGAAGATGAACAAATTGACAGAGTGGTTCTGTTAGGAAGGATGATTGAGTTCGTCTTACGTACAAACAACAGGTTTCATTTGATAGTGTTAGAGTTTGATGGTTTGATGACGAGTGCAACAATGGAGGTGTCCGTAAGCCTTCTAACGGCATAACTTTACAAACTCGAGGTGGCAATAATGTAGATATTAAAGAGATTAAATCTCCAACTAAATCTGGATATTACATGTATGAAAACATCTTTACTACAACAAATGGGCAACCTGTAACTTCTGACGAGATAACTATGATTATTCACAATACCGATCATGCAGCTGGTATTGTTGAGTGGGAGCTATTCAATTCAAGTGATTATTATCATCTTGACAATATCGCAATAGCCACACCTCCAACAAAAACTGCATATGCCTTTAATGAGCCATTTAGCACCGATGGTATGGTTGTAAATGCCAATTATTCCTATGACTACAAAGAGGGAGGCAAAACCGAGCAAATCACCGATTACGATTATTCCCCAAAAGTATTTACCGAAGCTGGTGAGCAATCTGTAACTATTACATATACATACAAAGGTGTCGCCAAAACAACTACCCAACAAGTAATTGTAGAAGAGCCTGAACTCAGTAGCATAAATATTGCTCAGCCTCCAAAAAAGACTGGGTATACAAGAGGAAGTGCTTTTAAACCAGATGGAATGGTTGTAGAAGGAACATATTTAGATTATCAGGGTAAAGAAGTTAAATTACCAGTTACTGGATATACTTGGAGCCCACAAACTCTAGAGACTATTGGTGAAAATCAAGTCACTATTTCTTATACACAACACAGACAAGGTCAAGATGACATAACAAAAACTGCTATACAAATAGTTCGGGTTTATGATGATCATTTGCAAAGCATTTATGTAGAGACCGATTCTTCAAAAAAAGAATATGACCTTAATGATGAAGTTATTAGTGATGATTTTGTAGTAATTGCTGAGTACGTAGATCTTAATTACAACGTTAGAGAAGAACAAGTATATGATTTTACGTTTAACCCAGTTACTCTTGACCATGAAGGTGATTATACGATTAATATTAGTTATACCGAAGATGGTCAAACAAAAACAGCATCACATAATATACATGCTTATAATCCTGATTTTGAAGCCATTAAAATATTGGCAAATAAGCGAAAATACGATATTAATGATATGTTCAACAAAGCTGATATACAAGTAACAGGTAGATTCAAAAAGCATGTTGCGCAGACCTATTACACCGAAAATATAGCAGACTTCACTTCTTCTGCTTCCCAATTTACAACTATAGGAAAACAAGATATTTCGATAACATGTACTAGGTATAGTGTTGAAAAATCTGCTACATATAATGTTATTGTCTACGATTATGTCTTAAATTCGATTGAAATTATGTCACAACCAACTAAGCTTGTTTATATGCTGGGAGAGGAATTTGACAAAACAGGAATGGTGGTTAATGCCAGTTTCCATAAAGTTGTAGCTGGTAGTGACATTTCGAAGACTATTACCGACTACAGTTGTTCTCATGGTAAATTTGTGGATGTCGGAAATCCTTTGCCTGTAACCATTTCATACACTTATGGCACAACAGTTAAGGAAGATACTTTAGATGTTGAAGTATGGGGCATTTTAAACAATATCGAAGTTGCAACGCAACCAGCTAAAACTCAATATTTGTTAGACGAATACTTCGACCCAAGTGGCATGGTAATTGAGGCTGATTTTACCGACAAAGATGGCGAGCATGTTAATCAAGAAGTTACAAATTATTCATGTAGTCCTGAGCTACTTACAGAGTTAGGTGAGCAGACTGTAACGGTTTCGTATTCAATATTGCAGCATAATGAAAGTACTAATGACAATAATGATGTTTTGGTAACAAAAACCACAGAGGTTAAGGTAAATGTAGCGCAATCTATTATTGAAATTAATTCTGCACAGACTTCAGATATATCTTTGGTTCCACTTATATTATTTGTTATATTAAGCATTA
>JAZUHG010000027.1:0-2028 GCA_045641605.1 Phoenicibacter sp.
TGACGATTGCAGCTCAAAAGAATACATTTAACACCGCAGCCTTCGCTGTACATTAAGTATATCCGTTTTGTATATCAAAATTTCAGCTCTGTAGCGAGGTTTAACTTATGATGGGCATCAGCCAACAGCAAGAACTAGACGCCATGCCAGACGGTATGGCAAAGCGCATTCTCCTTAAAATCATTAACGCCCCCAAAGCGAACATGGAGCAGCTCGACAAGGACTGCAAAGAATTTGAAGAAAGTTTCATGAAATCGCATGGTCTTACAGAACTAAAGTAAATAAAGGGGCCAATATGGAAAACAAATCCTTAAAGATGCTCAAGTGCGAGCATCTCAGTTTTGACGTACATACTATTAATCAAATTGAAGATCAGCATGTAAAGCCGAAGTACGACGAAGGCTGCATCTTTATGTTTCAGGGAGTATAAAGTACCGTAGCGATGTCTAACATCTGACGGGATTGACGACAAGTTTACTTTTTACAAGTGGTATTTTTCCGCAACATGATCATAACGAAGTGAATCGTAATCAGCATTACATTCCACCGCACCCTTTAACGAGAGTAGACTCATTGTAGAATCTAATTTATCTTCACGATTCGCAAGTTTATTTAAAACAACTTCATCTGCAATATAGCCATCACTCATCATATACAAGCCGGTCGCTTCGGAATGAAGCTGGTCGCAAACAGGCGATGAGTAAAACATATCTAAAGCCTGAAGCGGTGTTATACCTAATTTTTGGGATATACAGGTAGCAATTCTTCCTATCTTATTCCACATTAGCAAATCACTCAGCATTGATCAGCTCCTTTGAAAACAAGACATTCATCAATAACATTCTGATTCGTGATGCATATTTGATTATTCGGTTGATGTTTGGCCAGTTCCCCTAGAGCATATTCCAAAGGCATCAAGCCAGCCATATAGGCTTCGACAGTATCTACAACCCGATCATTCGCAACGCCGCCTTGAATAACATCGTAATGTTCCCAAACATTTTTGCCGCTTCGACAAGCGACGATAAATTCAAGCCATTCCTTATCGTACGCAGGAAAAAAGCGACAATTATAACTTGACTTTATCTTATCCAGGTCCAATTCATAAATGTTTAATATGGCGTTGCATCCTTTTCTAAGAGAGATTCGCTTAGCCCAGCCAACAGCCTGAGAACGAATGTCGGTCAAATAAAAGCCTTTTCCAAAATCAAGACGATCTCGGCCTCGTTCAACCAGAGGTTTTTCCACTTTGCAAAAAGAACCATGAAACACAATCATGCATCCCCCCGATTTTCCCAGGCTTTTAAAGTTTCAAGAACATCTTCAGTCACATGTTCTCGACTTTCGGAATGCAATTGTTCATAGAACTTCCAGATATATCCCTCGATCAAATTAACCTTCTTCATTCGAGCATACATATCCGAAACATTGCAACCAACAGACCGTGCTGCAGATTCCACGCAGGATGAAGTAAATATTGTTTTCAGTTCTTGTTCAGAAAAATTCATATACTTCTCAATTTAGCATTTTGAAGGATCTTGCGCAACTTTACAAAAGTAGAAAATTTTAGGCAAATGAGGTTGTTTAGAAATTCAATCAGGCATTTGCGATAATGCATAGAGCGAAATTCTAAAAAGTATAGTTATTTCAACTTAAAACTTAGCGAAAAGTATAATTATTTCACCATAAACAAATCTTACACCGAAGCAGACTGCGTTTGCAGTACTCGATAACGCCTCTGCAATGCAACAAGAACGCTTCGCTCGGCCAACGGATTTAAGCCACGAAACGTCGTACATTTTTTTAGATCATCTAAGGACATTTCAAGTAACAACTTCGCAATACATTCATCTGCGAAAGAATTCGTAACGACATTAACTCCGGTAAAGTCAAGAACAACGACTTCATTCCCGTTCAGTAACGGACGGAGCTGCTGGCGAATTTTTGCCCCCATATCCTGGGTTCCAAAATCAGTCCCGAATTGAGAAAACTTAAATTCTACCATAACTATTCCAAATCCTTCGTTTA
>JAZUHG010000028.1:0-3811 GCA_045641605.1 Phoenicibacter sp.
AATTAAGACAAAAATACCAAGCAACATGTAAGAATACGGGTTTAGATATAGTAAGCCTGTAAGTATTTCTAAGAAAGAAAAGTTTTCAAAACCGGCAAAGTGCTGCTCAAAGTTTATAAGCAACAAAACAAAGCCAAAAAGCATCAATACCGCTGCAACAACTACGCCTACACGCATGCATATGCCAATATTTCGTTCTATGTCGATTTTCTTATTCATTAAAACAAAATCACCGCTTTATATATCATTTGAATGCAAAAGAAACTCATTACAATAACAAACATAATACGTATAGCTTTTGTATGAAGCTTCGGCATTATTCTTGTTCCAATTGCAGCGCCTGCCAACACACCCAGCACAACGGGAGCTACAATTTCTGGAATTATGTTTCCGCTAAAAAAGAAAACAATTGCGCTTGTTGCGGCCGTGACTCCCATCATTAGGTTGCTTGTGGCCGTCGAAGGCTTAAGTGGCATCTTCATGACGCCATCCATCGCAAGTACTTTAAATACACCAGATCCAATTCCAAGTAGACCTGATATTATTCCCGCACCAAGCATGATCGTACAACCTAGTGGAACCCGCACTAATTTATAGTTTACTCATTTCTGTAAAGTCTCGTCAAAATATGAGCTGTTGAGCTGTAACTTCGTCGCTAAACTGCTCCCAGTTTTTGAGACCTTAAACTCGTCATGATTCCTTCTGAGCTTTGCAAGCATATTTATTATGGCGTATATCATCACTAGCGAAAGCAAAGCATAGAGGATTCATGGAGCTAATATTCCAGTTAGAAATGCACCCAATAAAGCTCCTATACTGGTAAAAATCTCAAGAAACATTGCGGCTTTAATATTGATTAGCTTATCTTTTAGATATGCGATTGCAGATCCTGAACTTGTTGCTATTACCACAATGATACTTGCGGGGATGGCATATTTGATTTCTACACCCGCAGCGATTGTTAGTATTGGAGTGACAATCAAACCTCCACCGATCCCTAGAACAGAACCAATAGAACCTGCTAGAAGCCCTACAACTAGCATAATAATTAGCAATGTAACAATTTCGCTTAGCATTTAAACTCGAAGATATTTTAACACGATTTGGAAACAATTAATATTATTGTTGTTATAATAAAGCACGTGTCAAATAAAAAATACATATTTTTCGACATCGATGGAACAGTTTTACCTGCCAACGGTCGTATTCCTAAATCAACAAAAAAAGCATTAAAGCTTGCACAGCAAAATGGTCATGAGGTATTTTTAAATACTGGTAGATGCAGGCCAATTATTCCACAAAAATTATTAGACTTAAATTTTGATGGACTTGTTTGCGGTACAGGAACTTATGCCGAATATAAAGGTAAAGTGGTGTTTAGAAATGTATTTAGTGAAAGCCAAGTTAACAAAGTTTTGGATTTTTCTATTAAATATAAGGTTCCAATAATTATGTCTACAAACACCGAGTGTGTAGCCACGGCTTCGGATACAGCAAAATATATTGCTCTTTTTACCGACGGAGAGCTTGACTCTTCGGATTTTAAAAGCGCTAAAGATCTTGAAAGGTCTCCGTTTTTAGATTCTATGAGGCCTTATATTATTGATGAAGACAAGGAAAGTTATTTTAAAAACTTTAAAGATATCAGTGATTTTGTATATATAGAAAGTCCTTTTTCAGTAGATGAAGTAAATCAAATGCTTGGCGCTGATTTAAATGCGGAACGTGCCAGCTTTAAAAATCCCGATGATTTCTCCGGCGAGATTACTCTCTCTAAATTTAATAAAAGTACCGGCATTAAAGATATTCTTACCGTAATTGGTGGTGACGTAAAAGACAGCATTGCTGTTGGTGATGGGTATAACGATGTCGCGATGCTTAAAGGGGCTGCGTTAAGCATTGCTATGGGGAATTCACCTGACGATGTAAAAGACATTGCTGATTATGTGACCGATGACATTAATTCCGATGGTGTTTACAACGCTTTAAAGCATTACAAAATAATTTAAAAAACACTTCAATCTCAAAACTGACAAAAGTCAATGTGCTATAATTTTCATATGGATTTATCCATGCTATTTATTCAATAAAATTTAGGAGGTCTTATGTTAGACAAGAACAAGGTTAAGTTGGGTATTGCTCCCATTGCCTGGACTAACGATGACCTGCCAGACCTAGGTGCCGAAAACACCTTCGAACAATGCGTATCCGAAATGGCTTTGGCGGGCTTCACTGGAAGTGAGGTAGGAAACAAGTATCCAAAAGATCCAGCTGTCTTAAAGAAAGCTTTGGATCTAAGGGGAATCGAAATTTGTAATCAATGGTTCTCTAGTTTCATTATCACAAAGCCATTTGAAGAAGTCGAAAAAGAGTTTAGGGCCCAATGCGAATTTTTGAAAGCAATGGGCTCTAAAATTATTGGTGCGTCTGAGCAAAGTCATAGCGTACAAGGCATGCAAGACACGCCAATTTTTGGGCATAAGTATGAGATGGATGATGAGGAGTGAAAGACATTCTGTGACGGATGTAACAAGCTCGGCAAAATTGCTTTAGAAGATTATGGCATCACAATGACATATCATCATCACATGGGTACTGTTGTTCAGTCTGCCGAAGAAACTGACAGAATGTTGGACAATACAGATCCTAAGTACTTTAACTTGCTGTTTGATACTGGTCACTTTAAATATTGCGACGAAGATCCAACAGCTCTAGTTAAAAAATATATCAGCCGTATTAAGCATGTTCATCTTAAGGACATTCGTCCAGAGGTTGTCCAGAAAGTCAAAGACGAAGACATGAGCTTCCTGGACGGTGTACGTGCCGGCGCATTTACCGTTCCAGGCGACGGTTGCATTGACTTCGTTCCAGTATTCCAAACTCTTGAAGAGGCTGGTTACGAAGGCTATATGCTTGTCGAAGCTGAGCAGGACCCGGCTGTTGCAAACCCATTAGAATATGCAATGAAAGCTAGAAAGTTTATTGCCGACAAGGCAGGAATTTAGGAAATAATTCAATCTGATAAAGGAGGAAAAATGATTGAAGTAGGAATTATAGGAGGAGGACGAATTGGTCAAGTTCATGCTACTAGCATTTTTACAAGAGTTCCAAATGCCCATGTAAAGACACTTGCCGATGAGTACCTAAACGAAAACATCGAAAAATTTGCTAAGGCAAACGGTGTTGGTCAGTGCGTTAAGGATTATCACGAAATCCTAAACGACCCTGAGATTGATGCTGTGTTGATTTGTACACCAACACCAACACATACACCAATTTCTGTTGAGGCAATTAATGCAGGCAAAAACGTATTTTGCGAAAAACCAATTGATCACGAGATTGAAAATATCAACAAAGTAGTTGAGGCATTGAAGGGTTCTAAAGTTAAATATCAAGTAGGCTTTAACCGTCGTTTTGATCATAACTTTAAAGCTGTCAAACAAGCTGCGGTCGATGGCAAAGTTGGCAAAACAGAAATGATTACTATTCAAAGCCGTGACCCAGAGCCACCTCCAATTGATTATGTAAAAATTTCTGGTGGAATCTTCTTAGATATGATGATTCACGATTTTGATATGGCTCGTTTCTTGGCAGGTTGTGAACCTGTTGAGGTATATGCCGAGGGTGCTGTTCTTGTTGATAAGGCTATTGGTGATGCGGGCGATGTTGACACTGCTCTTGTAACTATGAGAATGGAAGACGGTTCTTTAGTTTCTATTAGCAATTCTCGTCGCGCTGCTTATGGCTATGACCAACAAGCAGAGATTTTTGGCAGCAAAGGTGCCGTTAAATGCGGTAACGATGCTGCTTC